>JBILDB010000212.1:0-4640 GCA_044352805.1 Cyanobium sp. | reverse complement strand
GCGGGGGTCAGGGGCGGCAGCAGGCTCAGCAGCTGACGCCCCCCCACCAGGGCAGCCGCCGTGCCGAGACAGGAGACGGCCAGCAGGGTGGTGAGACGGGGCAAGGCGAAGGGGGCATCGCGCTGGCATTCTGAACAGACAACCGGAGGCCTGCCTGGGGGCGGCCCTCTGCCTGGGCCCTCTTCCAGGACCACTCCCGGGCCCCCTCCAGGCCCTTCCGTACCCCGCCGACCCTTTCCCCTGGCCCGTTTTTCCCTGCCCAGCCTGCGGCGACCGTTGCACGGCTTGCGGTCCAGCCCCAACGACCTGCCTGGAGCCCAGCAACGGCGACGGGCCCTGGGGGTGGCAGCCCTGGCTGGGTTGAGCATCATGCTGCGCCCCTGGCCCCCTTTTCTCTGGTTGCCGGGCTGGGTCGTGGGGGTCCTGCTGCTTTGGATGGTGGCGGAGTTGCTGGCCTGGCTGTGCTGGCCGCGCCGCTGGCGCTGAGGGCCCTGTCGCAACCGGCGTAGCCTGGGACCGATGCGCGAGAACTGCATGCCCCTTCCGGCCCCCCAGCCCTTGGGCGCCCCCCTGGGCGACAGCGTGGCGGGATTTGGCACCGATGGCATCCGCGGGTTGGTCGGCACGGCGATCACCCCCGCCTTGGCCCTCCAGATGGGCTTCTGGTCCGGTCTCGTGTTGCCGCCGGAGGGGCCGGTGGTCATCGGCAGCGATTCCCGTTTGAGCGGTCCGATGCTGGTGGCCGCCCTCAGCGCCGGACTGGCGGCGGCGGGGCGCGAGGTCTGGCAACTGGGCCTTTGCCCCACACCGGCGGTGCCCGGCACGATTCGGCGAGTTGGCGCGGCCGGTGGCCTGATGGTTTCCGCCAGCCACAACCCACCCCAGGACAATGGCATCAAGGTGTTTGGTCCCGGTGGAGCCAAGCTCGACCGCGAACGGCAACGGGCCATCGAAGCTGGCCTGCGGGGGGATGGGGGCATTCAGGGCGCCGCTGTTGAGGGGGCGAATCCCCCCCAGGTTCCCTTCCGCGGCGATGGTGCCGTCAGCCACCGTGCCGACCTGATGGCGGCATACCACCAATCTTTGATTGACAGCGTGGCCGGCCAGCGGCTGGACGGCTGCCCCATCGTTCTTGACCTCTGCTGGGGTTCGGCGACCGCCTGCGGTGCCGCCGTCTTTGCCGAGCTCGGCGCCGACCTGACGGTGTTGCATGGCAGCCCGGATGGGGCCCGAATCAATCTGGATTGCGGCAGCACCCATCTCGAAAGCCTGCGTCAGGCGGTGCTTCAAACCGGCGCGGCCATGGGTTTCGGCTTTGATGGCGACGCCGACCGCATGCTGGCCGTCGATGGCCAGGGCCGCATCGTTGACGGCGACCACGTCCTGTACCTGTGGGGTTCGGCCCTGCGCGATGCGGGCGACTTACCCGACGACCGCATCGTGGCCACGGTGATGTCCAATCTCGGCTTCGAGCGGGCCTGGCAGGCGGTCGGCGGTCGCCTGGAGCGCACGGCCGTCGGCGATCAGCACGTCCACGCCGCCATGGAGGCCTTGGGCGCCGGCCTGGGGGGCGAGCAGTCTGGCCACATCCTCTCGGCCCGCCACGGCCTCAGTGGCGATGGACTGCTCACGGCCCTGCAGGTGGCAACCCTGGTCCATGGCCGCGGCCAGACCCTGGCCGAGTGGATGGAGGGCAGCTTTCGGCCCTACCCGCAACGACTGCAAAATGTGCGGGTGCCCGATCGGCAGCGGCGCTTGGCTTGGCAGGACTGCGAACCGTTGTGTCAGGCGGTGGCGGAGGCGGAGGCGGCCATGGCCGGCCAGGGGCGGGTGTTGGTGCGCGCCAGCGGCACCGAACCTCTGTTGCGGGTGATGGTGGAGGCCGCCGAAGCCGAACAGGTTCTGTACTGGACCGATCGGTTAGCGGCCATGGCCGATACCCATCTCAACTAGGGCTCAAGGCAGCTCCTTTGCCAGGGTCAGGGCACCGGCACAGGCATCGCCGGCTGCCTCCGTCCACATACAGCCCGGCAGGGCGGTAGTCAAGGCCGCCCGGAAGGCTGCCCGGAAGGCCGGCAGGTGCTCCAGCGCCCCCCCCATGGGGCACACCGCTGGTGCGGCCAAGTCCAGGGCCGCGGCCACCGCCGCCGCCATGGCGGCCAGGGCCTCTCCGTTGCGGCGCAGGATGGCAAGGGCGTCGGCATCGCCAGCGCTGGCTAGAGACGCCACCAGCGGCGCCAGGCGGGCGAAACCGGCGGGCCCGAACTCCGGTGCCACCACAAGCGCCTTGAGCCCCTGGGCTGCCTGGGCCTGGCTCGGCTCCAGCCCCAGGCCCTGCCAGAGGGCGGCCCGCAAGGGGCCCTCGGGGCAGCGTCCGTCGGCCATCTGCAGGCTGAGCCGCAGGCCGTCCTGGCCGATGTCCATGGCCGAGCCCCCCCCATCCAGCAGCCAGCCCCATCCGGCGCAACGGTGTTCCTGGCCGTTGGCGTTGCGACCCACGGCGATGGTGCCCGTGCCGCTAATCACGACAATGCCCGCCCCATCGGCAAAGGCACCGACTAGGGCGGTGCGCTCATCGCCGGTCACCACCACCCGTTCCAGGGGCAGATTCAAGGCGCTGCAGGCCAGGGACTGCCCCTGGGTCTGCACCCCACTGCCCTGCTCGATGCCGCTGGCGCCGATGGCCGCCGCCCGCAATGGCAGTGATCCATCGCCCGAATCGCCGGGGGTCAGGATGGCCCTGGCATGACCCAGGCTTTGGACCAGGGCCGCCTGGAAGCGTTGCGGCCCCCCGGACGCCGCCAGATGGCTCACCCCCGGCCCCCGTCCTTCCGCCACGACCACCCAGTCGATTCGACCCCCCAGGCCTGGATGCGCCCGGGCCAGCCGGCAGGTGGTGTGGGTTTGGCCGGCATCGAAGCCGGCGATCAGTCCCGCCACGGCCCGTGCGCCCCCCCATTGGCCCAGCTGCGGCGCTGGGCCGCCTCGTTGCCGGCGGCCGACAGGGTGGCCAGGCTGAACAATCCCAGCAACTGCACCTCTGGCCGAAAGAAAATCGTGTCCGTTAATCCCTGGACCCCCAGACCCACGAAGACGGCCACCGCCGCCAGGGCGGGCATCGCCAGCCGACTGGTGCAGGCCCATTGGCCCAGACCCACTTTGAAGGCGCTCCAAAGCAAGCCCATGCCCACCAGCAGCCCAGGGATGCCGGCCTCAACCAGCAACTCCAGGGGGATCGAATAGGCGCTGAGGGCGTTGAACTTCGGCTGTTGGTAGAGCGGATAAATCAGGTTGAAGGCGCTGTTGCCGGGCCCGATACCCAGCCAGGGTCGGTCGCGAATCATCTGAAGTACGGAGTTCCAGACATTGATGCGGAAGTTGTTGGAGCTGTCTTCCCGTCCTGCCACCAGACTCATGACCCGCACCCGCAAGGGTTCGACCTGGGTGATCAGCACCACAAGCACCAGGCTGGCGACTACCAGCAGCAGGATCGGCAGGGTCCGCCGCCAGAACGGCGGCCAGGCTCTGGTGTAACGCACCATCAGCAGCAGGCCCAGCACCGCCAGTGAAGCCACCATGCCCATCCAGGCGCCGCGGCTGTAGGTGAGTACGAGGGCCACCAGGCCCAGCACCAGGGAGGCCAGGGCGAACAGCCGGCGGGGCAGCCCCTGCCAGCGCAGCAGGGCCACGACCGCCAGGGGCAGGATCGGCAGCAGATATCCCCCCAAAAGGTTCGGGTTATCGAGGCTGCTGTAGATGCGAACCGTGCCCTCGGCCACGGAATTGTTATCGGACCAGCGGGCCAGGGCCCCTGCTTCGCCGTAAAGCTGGCGAATGCCGAGGACGCTGGTGAGCAATTCCCCCGCCAGGATCGCCGCCACGATGCGGTCCCACCAGACGGGGGCCTGATCCAGTAGCTGGCGCATCAGTGCATAGACCCCCAGGTAGCTGACCAGTTTCATCAGCCCCTGGAAGGCCGCCAAGGGCACCGGCGAAAATCCCGTGGCCAACACCGCCACGGCTAGCACCGCCAGCAGCCAGCCGTTGATGGCGTTGAGGCCCCCGGGCCGGGTGCGCAGGGACCAGACCAACCACAGCAAGCCGCAGGCTGTGATCATCAAGGTGAGTCCACCCCGAGTGATCTGGGGCAACCAGCCCATCAGGGCGCACAGCATTACCCCCGCCACCAGGGGCAGCTGGGAGCTCAAGCGACCCGAGCCTGCCTCGGCCAGTAGCCCCTGCCAGCGCAGGATTAAGGGCGAAGTGGCGGTGACTGGTGGCATCAGGCCTTGGTCGCGACGCAGGGATTATGGGTGGCTTGCGGATCCGCTACCGCCGGAACGGGGCCGTCGTGGCGGTGGTAGCGCACCCGGTACACGGGCAGACCCTGGGCCAGCACAAGCCGTTCCCGTTCGGTGGGCACCGCCAGCGGGTTGGTCTCCAGCCAGGGGAAAGGATCGCTGCACGGGCGCTCAAAGCAACCGCTGGCCTCAACTTGGGCCACCATCGGTTCGATCACCGCCAGCACATCGCTCTGCATCAGCAAGGTGCCCCCTGGCGGCATGGCCAGGGCGAGGGAGCGCAGCAACGCCGGTTGCAGCACCCGCCGCTTGTGGTGGCGACTCTTGAACCAGGGGTCC
>JBILDB010000211.1:0-4641 GCA_044352805.1 Cyanobium sp. | reverse complement strand
GGCTGCGGCCCTGGCCAGCCTGGGCGCCATCGTGCCGGTCGTGCTGCCCTGGGCGGCCTTCTGGAGCCGGGTCGCACCCCTGGTGGCGATCGACCGCTTTCCATCCTTGCGGCCCAGTGGCGGCGGGGCATTGCATCGCCGCCACTGGGCGGGATTGGCCGTGGAGCTACGGCCGGCCCTGCTGCTGCTGGTGCTGCTGCTGATAGCAACCTGCAGCCAAGGCTGGCCGGCCGCAGGGCTGTGGGGTGGGCTGCCAGCCGTACTGGTGCCGCTTTGGCTGGGCCGACGCCTGGGGGGCCATAGCGGCGACAGCTATGGAGCCTGTGTGGAATGGAGCGAAAGCCTGGCGTTGCTCCTGGCGGCGGCGGTCTGGCTTGGCTGGGGTGGGGGCGCTATGGCTCAGGTCGGAAGCGTCTGGAGCTCCTGGATCGGCTGAGCCGTGGCTTGGGGCGGCAGGCTGAGCCGAAAGGCATTGCCCTCTTTGGGCAGGCTTGGGTCGACGGCCTGGGGGGGGATCACGAGTTGGAGTTCGCCGCCGAGGCCCCGGGCCAGGTCCCGGGCCAGGGCCAGCCCGATGCCAGTGCCTGGAAGCGGTAGGCCACGGCGGCCCCGCTCGCCTCGTTCGAAAATGGTTTCCCGCTCGTCGGCGTCGATTGGCTCGCCTCCGTCCCAGACGGTGAGGCTGGGACCGCCGCTGGCCCCGACCCCGCAGTGCAGCCCCAGGGGGCACCCGGCTGGGCTGTAGCGGAAGGCATTTTCCAGTAGATTGGCCAAAATCTCAGCCACGGAGCCACTGTCTCCGCGCCAAGAGGGCAGGTTCGCGGGTCCATGCCACTGGCGGCCCTGCAGGCTGGCGGTGGCTTCCGCACGCCGCAGCAGGGGGAGTAGCGGGCCGGCCAGATCCACTCCGCCCGGTCCGGTGAGCAGGGGGGGCAACAGCAGGGGCTGGGGGTTGGCCGCGGCGGGCAGCAGGGCGTCGGGGCGGGCGAGATCGCTGATGGCCTCCACGTAACGGTTGAGTTGTTGTTCTTCGTTGAGCAGCCCCTCGACTAGAGGCCGGTTTTTGCTGTCCTGGTCCAGACGGCGCAGTAGCAGGTGCCCAAAGGTGCGCAGGGCCGAGAGGGGGTTGCGCAGCTGATGCACCAAAAGCCGCAGATGTTCTTCGCGGGCCAGCAGGCGGGCCTCGAGTCGCTGCCGCTCGATGTCGATCCGCAAGGCCTCGGTGAGGGTCAGGGCCATGGCCTGGAGGCGCTGGCGCAGGCTTTCGGACCAAACAGCGCCCAGGGTTTCCACCTGCAGGGCCCCCAGTAACAGGGCCCCGTCCCGCAGGGGCAGCCAGCGTCGTTCTTCGGCGGGCACCCGCAGTTCACTGGTCATGTCGGGGGCCGGCAGGGCGCGACCTTCGCTGGGCCATTGGCCCACGGCCATCAGGGTGGGCTGGCCTTGGGGCCCCTCGTGGGTGACGTAAACGACTAACGAGCGCACATCTCGGCAATCCACCAGTTGGCCCAGTTGCCAGCGCAGCAACAGTAAAAACCTTTCAGACACTGGAATCACCGGCGGCCAATCCGAAGGAAAAAGCGCAAATCGCCAAAAAGTTTCGGCGGAACGATGCAAAAACAGAAAAAAGCCGTAGCATGGAGGTATCGACCACTACTTCGCTGTTTTGGAGCGAGTTGGGTGTCGCCATCGGTGGCTTGCCACCTTCCTTTGAGTCTGAGGTTGCATTCACCTTGCAACTGAAGCTACAGCAGAGGAAGAAGCAAGCCTTCCTAGTTCCGCCGCCCTGCATCAGGTCGGCGGGTCATCCGATCGTGCCCACGATTGCTTGAGAACGACAGATGTAATGGCCTCGATCCAGACCTCGCTATGGGCGTCTGGATCGGCCAGCCCAGGTGACCGTCTCCAGATGGACCCTCGCCCCTGGTTGCTTCCCCCCCCTGTTCACCTTCAGCCTCCCCACTGGGAGTTCTGCCATGTCCAAGAAGCGCAAGCGGATCAGCCGTCGTCGTCTCGCCGGCCAACGGGTTCTTGCCCACGTTCCTACTTTCAATCTCGAGACCGGTTCCCACAAGCCTGTCACGGCAGCGCGTCGGTATATCGCCGAAGCCGATCTCATGGCCCCGGCGATCCTCAACGTCCGCCGCAACGAGCACACCACAGACCGTTTCTTCTGGGGGGAAAAGGGACTGTTCAGTGCGCAGTACGCCGAAGAAAATCATTTTCTCTTCCCTTCCCTGAGACTCATCGTTGATCGCATCGGCGAGGATGTCCTGTTTGAAGGCATCGAAGCTCTGGCGGCAGATGACTGGGAGGAGATGGAAGAGTACGAGTACGCCTTCGTCTAAATCCTGAGGCTCCTTTGTACCTAGCTCCAGTTCTGGGCCAGAAAAGCGCGTAGCTCCGGTAGGAGTTGGGGGTCAATGCCATGGCCCCCAGCGAAGCTGATGCGTTGCACCTGGCCCCCCGCCTGCTGCACCAGGTCCTCGATCGCCTGACTCGCTGCCACTGGCACCACAGGGTCTTGCTCGCCGTGGGTCAGCATGGTGCTGGCCTTGGGATTAGCAGCCTGCCAGCCTGGGTGTGGATAGCCGCTGCAGGCGATCAGGGCGGCCACGGGTAGTCCTTCACCCAGGATCACGTCCACGGCCATGGCGGCGCCCTGGGAAAATCCCAGCACCGCCGTGCGTTCGAGCGGCACAGTCTCGGATAGTTCCTGCAGTCGTTGCCGCAGGTTCGACCTGGCTGCAGCCAGACCGGGCCATTCCGGTTGTTGCAGGTCGTACCACTGCCTGCCGAAGCCGCCAGGGTGCGGTTCCGGCGCCCTCAGGGCCACCAGGCTGACCTCGCCAGCCTGCCCATCCTCCGCCAGAAGGGCGGTGCCCAGATCCAGCAGATCATCCGCGTCGGCTCCCCAGCCGTGCAGCAGCACCAGGCGCCGCTGCGGTTGGGCCGGTTCCAGCCGGATCGATTGACCATCGTCTTGTGGCAAGTCCTGGGGTAATTCCTGGGGCAAGTCCTGGGGTAAAAAGTTGGCCATGGCCTCTCGGCAGCTCCTGCTTAGGTTGGCCCCGATTCTGAACTCCGCCGCCATGGCCCCCACGGCCCTTCTGAGCGTGTCCGACAAAGCGGGCCTGGTATCCCTGGCAAACGGCTTGCTCAGCCATGGCTACCAACTGCTCTCCAGTGGCGGCACCGCCACCGCCCTGGCCGCCGCAGGCCTGCCGGTGACCCGGGTGGCTGATTACACCGGGGCCCCGGAGATCCTGGGGGGTCGGGTGAAGACCCTCCATCCCC
Organism: Cyanobium sp.; assembly: GCA_044352805.1. Taxonomy (GTDB): domain Bacteria; phylum Cyanobacteriota; class Cyanobacteriia; order PCC-6307; family Cyanobiaceae; genus Cyanobium. The sequence continues at coordinate 1,344 of JBILDB010000211.1, read as the reverse complement.
GCATCCATGGCGGCATCCTTGCCCGCCGGGACGATGCCGGCCACAGGGCCGACCTGGAGGCCCAGGCGATCACCCCCATCGATGTGGTGGTGGTCAACCTTTATCCCTTCCGCCAGACCGTCGCTGACCCTTCGGTGGATTGGCAGACCGCGATCGAGACGATTGATATCGGTGGCCCGGCGATGGTGCGGGCCGCCGCCAAGAACCATGGCGATGTGGCCGTGCTTACGGACCCTGCCCAGTACCCCTCCTTCTTGGAGGCCCTGGCGGCGGGACGGCTGGATGAGGCCCTGCGGCGCCGTTTGGCCCTGGCGGCCTTCCAGCACACGGCCGCTTACGACGGGGCCATCAGCTCCTGGCTGGCCCAGCGACTGGGCGATGGCAATTGCGCTGGCGCTGGCGATTCCGGCGCCGATCCTGTCGCCCCGCTGCGGCTCGAACTGCCGGTCCAGCAGCGGCTCCGTTATGGGGAGAATCCCCACCAAAGCGCCACCTGGTTCAGTGATCCCCAGGCGGGGTGGGGCGCCGCGCTGCAGCAGCAGGGCAAAGACCTCAGTTACAACAACCTCATCGATCTCGATGCGGCCCTGGCCACGGTTCGAGAATTTGGTTATGGCGAGGGCCCAACGGAACGATCTGCTGGCTCCAGTCCGGCGGCCGTTGTCATCAAGCACACGAACCCCTGCGGCGTCGCCCTGGGCACGGGCGTGGCCGAGGCCCTGCAGCGGGCTCTCGATGCCGATCGCACCTCCGCCTTTGGCGGCATCGTCGCCCTCAATGGCCCGGTTGATGCCGAAGCGGCGGCGCTGCTCACCGGCCTGTTTCTCGAATGTGTTGTGGCGCCTCAGTTTTTACCAGGGGCCCTGGACGTACTGGCCAGCAAGGCCAACCTGCGGGTCCTGACCTTGCCTGCGGCGGCGGTGGCCGCCGCCCCCCGGCTGCAGCGCCGCTCCGTCCTGGGCGGATTGCTGGAGCAGGAAGCCGACGACCTTGCCAGTGATCCCCAGCAATGGAAAGTGGTCAGCGTCCGCCAGCCCAGCGCCCAGGAGCGGGCCGATCTGGATTTCGCCTGGCGGGTGGTGCGCCACGGTCGCTCCAACGCCATCGTGGTGGCTGCCGGCGGACGCACCCTGGGCATCGGTGTCGGCCAGACCAATCGGGTGGGTGCCGCCCGAGCGGCCCTGGAGACGGCCGCAGCCTCGGCCCAGGGGGCCGTGCTCTCCAGTGACGGCTTCTTTCCCTTCGATGACAGCGTGCGCCTGGCGGCCGCCCATGGGATCACCGCGATCATCCAGCCGGGGGGCAGCCTCCGCGATGCCGATTCCATCGCCGCCTGCGACAGCC
>JBILDB010000210.1:0-4668 GCA_044352805.1 Cyanobium sp. | reverse complement strand
TGGCGGCGGGTCGTTTCCATGACACCCAGCTGGGGCCGGTATCCGACCTCAGCCAGGCCTATGACCTGCTCTCCCCCAGCCTCGGCACCTCCCTGGCCAGCACCTTGTTTGCGGTGGCGTTGCTGGCCTCAGGCCAGAGCTCCACGCTCACGGCCACCATGGCGGGCCAGATCGTCATGGAGGGTTTCCTGCAAATCCGCCTGCCCGACTGGCAGCGCCGCCTGCTGACCCGCAGTCTGGCCCTGGTGCCAGCCCTGGCCACGGTGCTGTGGCTGGGGGATCAAGCCACCAACCCCATGCTTGTGCTCAGCCAGGTGGTGCTCAGCCTGCAGTTGCCCTTCGCCGCCATCCCCCTGGTGCTGTTCTGCAGCCGGCCCGAGCTGATGGGACCGCTCAAACCCCCTCTGTGGTTGCTAATGGCCAGCTGGGCCTGTGTGGCGGTGATCGTGCTGATCAATGCCACCTTGGTGATCAACCTGGTGCTAGGCCGTTGAGCGGCCTGCCCTCTAACCCCGTGGCCATGGTCGAACTCCAGACCCAAGCCGGCTGCGCCCTGGTGATTGGGCGCTATCCCCGCTTTAGCTACGACGCCAATGGCGGCGGCGGCAGGGCCCAGCAGGGGCCCAGCGATGCTGATGGTTGGCAGGCCCTGGTGTTTGACCCAGCCAGCCTGGTGATTCCCGAGCTCAACTGGCGCACGACCCGCTTTCTGGGCTTACCCCTGCCGCCAGGGTTGGCGATTGCCGTCCTGCCCGAGCAGCTGCAGGGGCGCTGGCAGCAGGCCAGCGGGGCGGTGCAGTTGCGCTTTCGCGCCCGCTTTCGCTTCAAGGTGGCAGCTCAAGTGGCGGCCCCCGATTTGATCGTCGACACCCAGCTGGTCACGGCAGCGGTGCAGGGACAGCGCCACCGCGGCCAGGGCCAACCCTTAGCTGCTGGCGGCGAGGCGTTGTTGGTGGGGGTGGCGACGGTGCAACCCAGCGGCGAGCCCTGGTTTGATCGTTTTCTGGGCCTGCCCGATGAAGCCCTGGCCTTGATGCGCTGTCGCATCACAGTCGATTCATATTGATGACTAGCAGGAGTCATATTGATTACATCAGCCAGGGGTGTAACAAGCAAGCTAAACTCCACACCAGACACCCAGTAAAACGAGACCAGCACAATGGGTAATTCCTGGATTGATTTTTGCGAACCCCCTCGCCCCCGCCCCCCAGGTATCGACTGGGATGTGTTTGTCTCCTACCGCTCGCTCGACCGCCTCTGGTCGATCGCCCTATACGACATGCTGACGCAATGTGGTTACAAGGTATTCCTGGATCAGTTCGTACTTGTACCGGGGCAGGGGCTCACATCCCAGCTCGGGCATAACCTCCAACGCAGCGCCAGCGGGGTGTTGCTTTGGTCTGAGCGCGCCGAAGATTCGAAATGGGTGGAGAAGGAGCTTGACCTGCTGAGCACGAAGCAGACCAATTCAATCGGGTCTGATTTCCCCTTCAACTTTGTGGTCGCGTCGTTGGACGGCAGGGACCCACCAGGATTGATGGCTGGCCAGCTGTATGTGGATTTTTCCGCCTATCCCGATGGCCCCATGGGCAGTGATCTCGTGCGGCTGACCTGTGGCTTGCAGACCAAACCCCTGAGCCCCGATGCGGTGCGACAGGTGGTGGCCTTTGATGCCACCCTGAAAACGGAGCCACCCCGCCTGCGGGCTATGGCTAAGGCCGGTCTATACACCAAGATCCTGGAGCGCATCAAAAGCGACGATCCCGCTTACACCACCTCCTCTCAGCTAGCCGCGCTGGCGATCGATTTGCTCATCCACGGCAAACACAACAAGGAGGCGATTGAAACCTGTGAATTCATGATCCAACGCTTTCCAGGTTCGATCCGTCTGAAGCAACTGCAGGGACTTGCCCTGCGCCGGGAAAAGCGACTGGAGGAGGCGAGCTATGAACTGAATCTACTGCTCGAAAACAGCCAAGGAGACACCGAGACCCTGGGAATCCTGGCAGCCGTATGGGCAGATCTGTGGGAAAAACGCAAGGGCGAAGGAGACCAAGCGGGCGCCCGTGACGCCCTGGAAAGGTCGCAGCAGCTATATGCAGAAGGCTTCAAGAAGGTGCCCACCGACACCTATACCGGCATCAATGCAGCCTCCAAGGCGGCCCTGCTCGGCGATGGCCCCAAGGCTGCCGAGCTGGCCGGCAAGGTGCTCGAACGACTCAATGAACAGGCGGCTCTGCGGGGTGGCGAGCCCTCCAAGGATTACTGGGAAAGGGTCACCGAACCAGAAGCCTTGCTGCTCCAGGGAGACGCCGAAAGGGCCCTGGAGCTTTATCACGCCGCCCGGGTGGCCCACCAGGAAGAAAGTGGCAGCATCGCCTCCACCGCCACCCAACTGCAGCGACTGCTTGGGGTTCTCAGCCTGCCGCCGGAAATCAAAAACCAGCTCGCCGCCGAGTTCCAGCTTCAGCTCGAATAGTCACAACCCTGGTGCCCCAGCCGCCGCCGGGATTGACACCAGTTGCAGTCGCGCAGCCGCCTCGCCGCGGTCCTTGAGATTGGCTTCCCAAAGGCGGTTGTAGCCGAGTTCAGCGAAAGGCACATAGGAGCGCAGCGTCTCCACCTGCATCGCCACCCCCTCGCCACAGATCCGCCGCGGATCACTGTCCTCGCCGTCCTCTGCCATCAACTGCACATACACAAACGTCCCCCTGGGGAAGGAGGCGCAGACGGGCTCACTATCCAGCAGGCGCAGCCGCTGGGATGGGGCCAGCTGGGGCCGGGCAAAGCGTTCCACCGAGAGGGCATTGAGGGTGTGGCGCGACACCGCAACCGTGGCCAGGTTGCGATCGCCTGCCGCCGCTATGGCGTCCCGGGCGATGGCGGCGAAGGGAATGCGGGAGTAGAGGCGAAGAGTGGGAAAGATGGCCTGCTGCAGATTGGCCAAACCGACCGCGATCAGACAACTCCAAAGCAGCAGCGCCAGCGGTCGGCGCTGTGCCTGGATTAGGCGTTGCAGGGCAAGGGCCAGGCAGAGCAGCAGAAAAAACTGCGCTGGCAGGAACACCCGGGTGACGGCCAAGCCAAACGGCGCAGCCACCAGCCAGCTAAACGCCAGCAACACCACCAGCCGCTGCCGCCCGTCTCCCCCCCGCCACAGCACCACCGCCGCCACGGATACCGCCAGCACCAACAGCAACCACAGCAGCCCGTTGAGCAGCAGGGGGTACACCGGTGGATAAACAAGGTCGAGCAGGGGCCGACTGGAAAAAAACAACGTTCTGGCCAGGGCGCCCAAACCCAGGCCCCCCGCCGCCGTCCGCGCTGAGGAGGGCCAGGCGACGATCAACCGCCATAGCGGTTCCCAAAGCACTAGGACGGCGGTCGCAGCCAGGGCGCCCAGCACGGCCACCGTCCTGCCATTCCACCAGCCGCGGGCCAGCAGCCAGCGGCGCCGCAGCAAAATCAACGCCAGCCAAGTGTTGCCCACCACCAGCAGGCCTGGCCAATCCACCAGGGCACACAGCAGGGCCGCCAGCAGGTGCCAGGCCATGGCGCGCCTTTTGGGGACGCCGGGCGTCAGCAGGCGGAAAGCGGTCCACAGAAACGCCAGGGAAGCCGCAAACAGCAACGCATACATGCGGATATTAGTGGCATAAAATATATAATTTGGCAGCATAATTGTGAGAATCATCACCCCCCAAAGCGCCCAGCCACGGCCCAGCAAGGAATGGGCAATGCGCCAGCAAAACCCAAGCCCGATGCTGAAGATCAAGGCATGGATCAACCGCAGGGCCAACTCGTTGCCTGGGGGAAAAAAACCAACAAGCGGCTGCAATAGCAAGTAATAGGTTGGCAGGTGGAAAGGATCGGCAGCGAGAATCTCGCCCACCGATTTGGCCGCTACGTTCAGGGAATAGGCCTCATCGCCCCAAAGATTCAACCCCGCCCCATAGCGTGCGCTGAGCAGTAAGAAGAGGGCCAGCAGGCCCAGCAGCGGCGCCATGGGCGAAATGACGGGCGAGACATGTTATCGCCAAGATCCGAAGCGGCATGGCTGATGCGGGTAGTTGCGGAACCACGTGGCTTCGCCTTAAGCCATGGCCAATTTGGAGCCCCAAGACTAAAGTGGCATTGACTACCGTTTCCCTGCCAGGACCTGCTGCCATGCCCAACGGCCAACCCAACATGTTGATTCTCTGGGGCGATGACATCGGCCAGAGCAACCTCAGCTGCTACAGCCATGGCCTGATGGGCTACGAAACCCCCAACATCGACCGGGTCGCCAAGGAGGGGGCGAAATTCATCCACTACTACGCCGAGCAAAGTTGCACCGCAGGCCGCGCCGCCTTTATTTCTGGCCAGAGTGTCTACCGAACCGGCCTCTCCAAGGTGGGTCTGCCGGGATCGGAGCTGGGCTACCGCGATGAAGATCCCACAATTCCTGAATTGCTCAAGCCATTGGGCTACCGCACCGGCCAGTTCGGCAAAAACCACTTTGGCGATCGCGACGAGCACCTGCCAACCAAGCATGGCTTCGACGAATTTTTTGGCAATTTATACCATCTCAATGCCGAAGAAGAACCCGAACAGCGCGATTACCCCAAGGAAGACGACCCAGAATTTCCCAATTTCCGCAAGCGCTTTGCACCCCGCGGCGTGCTGCAT
>JBILDB010000209.1:0-4700 GCA_044352805.1 Cyanobium sp. | reverse complement strand
GCCGGACCGCCACCGGCCACGAGGACCGACGTCTGGTTAGGCAGCATGGGTGCATGGAACAGGCTTACCGCTTCAGTGTGGCGCCGATGCTCGACTGCACGGATCGGCATTTCCGGGTGCTGATGCGCCAAATCAGCTGCCGTGCCTTGCTTTACAGCGAAATGGTGGTGGCCAGGGCCATCCATCACATTCTTCAGGAGGCCGGTGCCGATGGCAGCGAACGGCAGCGCCGCCTGGAAAGGTTGCTGGGCTGTGATCCGATCGAGCGACCCCTGGCCCTGCAGCTAGGGGGCGACGACCCAAAAATTCTGGCCCAAACTGCCGCCCTGGCAGCCGAGTGGGGCTACGACGAGGTCAACCTGAACGTGGGTTGTCCCAGTGCCAAGGTGGTTCAAGGGCGGTTCGGCGCCTGCCTGATGGCCGAACCCGAGCAGGTGGCCGATTGCGTGCAGGCCATGGTGCAGGCCAGTGGCCTCCCCGTCACGGTGAAACACCGCATCGGCATCGACGAACGTGATTCCTTCGCTGAGCTGCTCCAGTTTGTGGACACGGTGGCCAGCGGCGGCGCCAGCCGATTCAGCGTCCATGCCCGCAAGGCCTGGCTCAAGGGGCTGGACCCCCATCAAAACCGAACCGTGCCCCCCCTGCGCTGGGACCTGGTACACCAGCTCAAAAAAGCCAGGCCCGGCCTGCTGATCGAGCTCAATGGGGGCCTGGAAACCTTGGAAGATTGCCTGTCGGTGTTAGCAAGTTCCCCAAGCTCCAAAGCCAACTATGGCTCCGTGGACATGGACGGGGTCATGGTGGGTCGCGCCGTCTACGGCCATCCGCTGCGTTGGAAGGCGATAGACCAGGTTGTGTTCGGCCAAACCGGAAAGGAAATCAACGCCGCATCCGTTGTCAGGGGCCTGGTGCCCCATGCCGAGCGATGGTGCTCCAGGGGAGGCCTCCTGTGGCCCATTGCCCGACACCTGGTACATCTTGTGCAGGGGGTGAGCGGAGCGCGCCAGTGGCGTAACTCCATCACCCAGGAGGCCTGCCGGCGGGACGCCGGACCCGAAGTGTTGATCGCGGCTGCCCAAAAACTGGAAGCCCGGGGGCTCTAGGCCCCCCGGGTCAGCCTTCAGCGCCGGGATAATCTCCGCCCCCGCCGCTGCGGCGACGACGGGCACGACCGGGATCGAAGCTTTCTCCGCCGCCGTGGCTGCGATCTTCCCAGCCGCGGGCTCCGGAGCCCCGCTCAACCCCAGCATCACCGCCACGGCCATAACCGCCGCCGCCGTAACCACCACCACCACCGCCATAACCGGCACCACCGCCACCGCCGTAGCCGCCGCCATAACCGCCACGGCGGGCACCGCCCCCACCACCTCCACCGCCGCCCGCGGGCCGGGGTTCAGCCTTATTGATGCGCAGAGGACGTCCCATCAACTCGACTCCCTGGAGAGCCTCAATGGCGCGGTTCTCGCCCTCGGGATCGGCCATTTCAACAAACGCGAAGCCCCGCTTGCGTCCGGTATCCCGCTCAAGGGGAAGGGAACAAGTCACTACCTCGCCAAAAGGGGCGAAAAGTTCAGTGACGTCTTCCTGCTCAGCGCGGAAGGGGAGATTGCCTACGAAAATGCTCACGGAAGAACCAGAGGGGACCAACGCGGAAAATGGATGTGGCGCCGAGGCCAACAACTCACCCAGGTTAATCCTTCGAACAGGAAGGATTCCCCTCCTTGTTGGAATCAGCAGAACCTGCCCCTAGCTTGTGATCTCCCCGGCCAGGCGACGGCGCCAAAGGTCCAGCTGGCCTCGCACCAAGGCAAAACCGGTGCCCCCCTCACTGCAACGGGCCGCCACCACCCGTCTCGGCTCGAGGGTGGCATGGATATCGGCATCAAAAGCAGGATGGATAGCCTGCCAGCGCTCCAGAGACAGGTCCCGCAGCAGGATCCCCTCAGCAAGGCAGGTCTTCACCAGGGCACCCACCAGTTGATAGGCCTGCCGAAAAGGAACCCCGCGGACGGCCAAGTAATCCGCCACATCCGTGGCATTGGCGAAATCGGCACCCACCGCCGCCTCCAGCCGGGCCGGCCGGAACTCCAGGCCCTCCTCCATCAAGATCGCCATCGCCTCCAAGCTGGCCAAGGTGGTGCTGACGCCATCAAAAAGCGCCTCCTTGTCTTCTTGAAAATCCTTGTTGTAGGCCAGGGGCAGGCCCTTGATCATGGTCAGCAGCCCGATCAGATGGCCGAATACCCGGCCGCTCTTGCCCCGCACCAGTTCGGGCACATCGGGATTTTTTTTCTGGGGCATCAGACTGCTGCCGGTGGCGCAGCGGTCGGTGAGGCTGACGAAACCAAACTCCTCGCTGGCCCAAAGGATCACCTCCTCGCTGAGACGGCTGAGGTGCACCATCACCAAGCTGGCGGTGGCCATGAATTCCACCGCGAAATCCCGGTCGCTGACGGCATCAAGACTGTTGGCATAGATCGCGCCAAACCCCAATTCGGCCGCAGTGGCACGGCGATCGATCGGCACCGGGGTACCGGCCAAGGCAGCAGCCCCCAGGGGACAGACATTGAGGCGGCGGCGTCCATCCGCCAGGCGTTGGCGATCCCTTTCGGCCATTTCCACGTAGGCAAGCAGATGGTGGGCCAGGCAGATGGGCTGGGCTCGCTGCAGGTGGGTGTAACCGGGAATCAGGGTGTCGGCGTGGGCCTCGGCCTGGGCCAGTAAGGCCCGCTGCAGGCGCACCAAGGCCTGGTCCACCTCGTCACTGCGGCGCCGCAACCAGAGACGCACATCGGTGCCCACCTGATCATTGCGGCTGCGACCGGTATGCAGCTTCTTGCCGAGATCCCCCAGATGTTCGATGAGGCGCCGTTCCACCGCGAAGTGGACATCCTCAGCCTCAAGGCCGGGTCGGAAGTCTGCAGTTGCCGCCTCGGCCCGGATGGCCTCCAGACCCTCAATGAGGCGGCTGGCCTCCTCCGTTGTGATCACACCGTTGTTGCCCAGCATGCGGGCATGGGCGATGGAGCCGTCCAGATCCTCCTGGAGCAGGGCCAGGTCAAAGCCAATCGAGGCATTGAACCGCTCGATGGCGGGATGGAGTCCCTGCTCAAAGCGGTCGCTCCAGCCGGCCGCCGTGCCACCCGTGACGCCAGAGGCCTGGGAACGGATCGAAGCGTCGGCCACCATGGCAAGGCTTAGGGGGATTCAGCTTGGCACCCGTCGCAGGGGCTCGGCGTCAGCCTCTGGCAGAGAAGGCAGAACCACCTGTTGCCGCAGTTTGAACACAACGATCGAGGCATCGTCATCGAGGGCGCGATCCGCCCCCACAAATCGGTCCAAGCGATCAAAAAGTTGATCGAGAATTTCCTGGGCGCCACTGCCGCGGCCACAGCTCACCTGAAAAGCCCGCAGCAGCCGATCCTCATCAAACCGACCGCCACTCAAGCCCGTGGCCTCCGTAACTCCATCGGTGTAATAAAGAACCACGTCGCCGGGTTCCAAGCGGGTCTGGCCGCAGCCATAGCTGGTTTCGCTCTGCAGGCCAATCAACATTCCGGGTGCATCCAGCTTCTCTACCTGGCCTGTCTGACGACGCCAGAGCAGGGGCGGATTGTGTGCGGCATTGGCATAGCGCAAGCGGCGGCTGGGCGGGTCGTAATCGGCATAGAAGAGGCTGACGAAGCGGTGGGAATGGGCCAGATCGTCCTGGGCCAATCGATTCAGGTCAGCAAGGATGCGATCGGGGGCCAGACCCCGGCTCACCTCCGCCCGCAGCATCCCCCTTAATAAAGTCATCAGCAGGCCCGCCGGCACCCCCTTACCCATCACATCCCCCATCACCAGGCCCCAACATTCCCGTTCCCGCTGGTTGCCGCTGGACTCGGGTCGGGCCGGGATGAAGTCGTAGTAATCGCCACCCACTTGGAAGGCGGGTCGACAACGGGCCGCCAAATCAACGCCCTCGATCACGGGGCAGCGGTCCGGCAGCAACTGGGCCTGGATCTCCGCGCCGATGCTCAGTTGGCGATCCAGGCGTTCGTGTCTGCGCCTGTCCTCTTGGAGAATCTCGTTCTCCAAGGCCACCCCGGTGAGATCGGCCACGAGCTGGAGGTGGCGGCGATACACCTCGCTCCAGCAGTATCCCCGCCGGCCACTGAAGACATAAAGGCGTCCCCGCTGGCGATTGCGCGCCACGATGGAGGTAGCCATCACCTGGGCCGGACCCACCAGGCGACGAACCAGGGAGTCCAGAGTCGCCACGACTGCTTCCCCACTTGCCTGGGCCGTGAACGGGCCATCGGGGAGCGCGGCGATCTGCCGCAACACCTCGCCACAACGATCGCCGGCCGTGGCCTTGAGATGATCTCGCCACAGCCTGCCGTCCTCATGGAAGACCACCAGCAGGCTGCCTTCTGCCTGCACCAGCCGCGAGACGGCCAGGGGCACCAGTTCAAGAAAGCGCTGCAGGTTGGTAAAGCTGCGCAGGGCAAAGGCGAGGGAGGCCAACACCTCTTGATTGCGACGTTGTTCGCCGCTGAGGCTGTCGAGCAGTTGGCGCAAGGACAACGACGACGCCAATCCCCGCTCGGATACTGCCGAGATGGACCTCTCGGAGGCAGGGGAAGGGGAGCCGGGCGGCGGTCCACTCAAAAAGGTGCCGCAAAGGGATTCGAAAGTTAGCAGCGTTGGACGGG
>JBILDB010000208.1:0-4708 GCA_044352805.1 Cyanobium sp. | reverse complement strand
GAGCCGGCCTTGCGCGAAGCAATCGCGGCCAAATTGAGCCTTGAAAACGGGGTGCCGACGACGATCGATCAGGTGCTGGTCACCAACGGCGGCAAGCAGGCGCTCTACAACCTCTTTCAGGTGCTGCTGGGTCCAGGCGATGAGGTGCTGCTGCCCTCTCCCTTCTGGCTCAGTTACCCGGAGATGGTGCGCCTCAGCGGCGCCGAACCCCGGCTGTTGGTCACCGAGGCGGCGCGGGGGTTTCGTTTTTCCCCTGAGGAGCTCGAAGCTCAAATCAGTCCCTGCACCAGGCTGCTGGTGCTCAACAGCCCCTCCAACCCCACTGGCATGGTGCTGAACCGCCAGGAATTGGAGGCGATAGCGGTGGTGCTGCGCCGCCATCCCCAGGTGGCGGTGGTCTGTGACGAGATCTATGAGTTTCTGCTGGCCCCTGGCCATGACCACCACAGCCTGGCAGCGGTGGCGCCCGATCTGGCCGGGCGGCTGTTCATCGTCAACGGTTTCGCCAAGGGGTGGGCCATGACCGGTTGGCGGGTCGGTTGGCTCGCCGGTCCCGGCCACGTGGTCGCCGCCGCCGCCGCCCTGCAGAGCCAGAGCACCAGCAATGTCTGCAGCTTTGCCCAGATGGGGGCCCTGGCGGCGATCACGGCGAGCCGTGATTGTGTCCACGAGATGGCGCATCGCTTCAGCACCCGCCGCCAGCTCCTCAGTGATGGCCTGGGCCGGATCCCAGGGGTGGTGATGACTCCACCGGAGGGGGCCTTCTATGCCTTCCCGGATGTCAGTGCTTGGGGGCTGGATTCGATGGATCTCTGCAGCCGCCTGCTGGCAGAAGTGGGCTTGGCGGTGGTGCCTGGCCTGGCCTTTGGCGATGATCGCTGCATTCGCCTTTCCTGCGCGGCGGCGGAGGCCACCCTGGAGGACGGCCTGGACCGGTTGGCCCGCTTCCAGGCCCGCCTCTGACCACGCCCCTTCTCCCACGATTTTTTGCGCCATGGTCCTTGCCGTTCCCAGGAAATTGATCGTCCTGGGGGATAGCGGTGCCTTCGGTTGGGGGGACCCGGACCAGGGCGGCTGGTGCGAGAGCCTCAAGCGCCATTGGATGGACCTGCCCAATGGGCCGGTGGTCTACAACCTCGGCGTGCGCGGCGATGGCCTGGAGCGGGTCGCCGCCCGCCTGGAGGCCGAGGTGGCGGTGCGGGGCGAATTGCGCCGCCAGCGTCCCCAGGGCATCCTGTTGGCGGTGGGGCTCAACGACACGGCCCGGGTGGGCAGTCCCGACGGCCGGCTGCAGCTGGAACCGGAGGCCTTTTTGTACGGCTTTGAGCAGTTGTTGCGGCAGTGCCGCCGCTTGGCGCCCGTCTTTGTCCTGGGGCTCACCCCCGTGCTGGCGGAGTCCATGCCCCTGGCGGAAGTGCTTTGGTACGACCTGGCGACGGTGCGCCGTTACGAGGGCTTGCTGGAGGAGGCCTGCCTGGAGGCTGATGTGCCCTTCCTGCCCCTGATCGACCCGTTACTTGAGGATCCCTGCTGGCGCGACTGGCTGCTGCTCGATGGCGTCCATCTCAATGGCGAGGGCCACAGGAGTGTGTTCCAACGCTTGCGCACCTGGCCAGCCTTGCTGGAGTGGGCTGGATTAAGGCTGGAAACATTGGCGACGCCCATGGGTTGGAGCTGAGCTCCCAATTCCCCCGTTCGGGGGATGGCGCTGGATTGGAACCGCTTCATTGTGATTCTCCATTTGTGACCGGGACGATGCCCTTCCCTCCAGCTCCCCCTCCCCCGCCTCGCCATACCACTCTCGCCACCTTGATCTCTCGTCAGCCAGAGGTCAGCCTCAGCGGGGCGGCTGCTGCTGCTGCCTCTACCCCTAAGGCGCCCGTGGCCGATCGCCCTCCCCCCCTGGCGGCTGCCCTTGGGCCCATGGCAGGCCGGGGCGATATCCCAAGGGTCGCAGGCAAGGTCGGCCCTCTCTCGGCTTCAGAGCGCAACCGGCTGTGGCTGGAGGCCTATGCCGCCAGCCGCGATGGTCACCAACGCCGCGTCCTGCGCCAAGCCCTGGTGCGGGCCAATCTGCCCTTGGTCCGCAGCATTGCGGCCCGCTATGGCGTTAACAGTGCCCTGGCCTTCGACGATCTCACCCAGGTGGGCAGCCTGGGCCTGCTGAAGGCGATCGAGGCGTTTGATCCCAGCCGTGCCGCCAGTCTCAGCAGCTTCGCCATCCCCTATGTCAAAGGGGCGATTCAGCATGAAATCAGGGACCGGGAGCCCCTGGTGCGGGTACCGCGGCGCCTCTGGGAGCTGCGGCAGCGGGCCTTGGCCCTGCAGGAACAGCGCCGGCAGCAGGGCAAAACGCCGCTGCTTGCCGCCAGGCTCTGCCAGGCCCTCGACTGTCGCCTTGATGTGCTCGACGAGGCCCTGGCCCTGGGGCCCCTGGGACGTACCCGCAGCCTGGATGAGCCCATCGCCCCGCATGAAGGCAATGGGGCGGGTGTCCGCTCGCTGCTTGATGCCTTGGTCGCTGCGCCCCAGGCGGGGCCGGAGATCAATGATTCAGCCGGCGATGACGCCTCGCCAAGCCCGGAATTGGCCTGGCTGAGAAGCCAACTGGCGGCGCTGGATCCCGCCATCCGCGACCTGCTGGTGGGCCGATTGCAGCTGGGTTGCACCTGGGTTGAGCTGGGCCAGCAGCTCGGTTGGCATCCCCGTATGGCCCAGCGCCGCTTTGATGCCGCCCTGGCCGGCCTGCGCGACGGCGCCCAGCAGTGGGCTGAGGCGAAAGTCGCCTCAGACGAGGGCGTTCAACGGGTCTGAGGCTGGCCCCAGGGCATGGGCTGGAAAGGATGGGTAGCTATGGGTGACTAAGCCTATGCCTGGGCTGCGGCGCCGCCTCAGGCCAGCAGGCCCCCGCCCAGGGCCGCGGCGCTGACCATGGCCAGCAGGGCCGCCAACAGGGTTTGGAGGCCATTGACCAGTTCATTGCTCAGCCAGGGCAGGCGCTGCTGCAGGGTGGCGCCGATGACGCTTTCGGCCAGGGTCGCCACCAGCCCCACCAGGGTCACCAGGGCCCAGGCTTGGGGACTGGCAATCCAGCCCAGGGCTGCCATCAGTGTTGCCATGGCCGCGGCGCCGACGGCGCTGGCCAGGCTGCCCTCCAGGCTCACGGCCCCTTCGGTGCCGGGGGGGACGGGCCTCAAGGTGGTGATCAGCAGGGTGCTGCGCCCCCAGCGCTTGCCAATTTCGCTGCCGCAGGTGTCGGCCAGTTTGGCGCTGAAGCTGGCGGCAAAACCCAGCAACAACAGGGGCCGCCAAGGGGGTGGCATCAGGACGCTGGCCATAGCCAGCACGGCCCCCACCAGCGCCGAGCCCCAGACATTTTCCGGCCCGCGCCGGCCGCCGCGGGCCTCGGCCAGGCCGCGGGCCTGTTTGCGCTGGAAGCCAAGGCGGGTTACTAGCGAGCCCAGGGCCAGGTAGGCCACCACCGCCAGCCAGCCCCGCCAGCCCAGGCAGCCCCAGAGCACCGTGCCCAGCACCCCGGCATGGACCCAGCCCGCCTTGGTGAGCAGGGGCGCCCGCTGGGCCGCGGCGATCAGTCCGCCATTGAGGACCAGGGCCAGGGCCCAGGTAGCCAGGGTTTGGGGGGGGAGGGGTGGCATCGGCCGGGCCCGGTTCTGTTGCACAGATCTAAGGCGGCGCCCGGCAGTGGCGCCCAGGGCTGATAATCCAAGAACAGGTTTGGGCGGACCATGTTCTTCAAGAAGGCCAAGTTTTTCCTCGACCTCACGGGTGAGGACAATGGGTCCAACGCCAAGGGTGTTGAAAAGGCACCTGTAGTGGCGGCGGTGGTGGCGCCGGTGGCGCCGGTAGAACCAGCCGCCGTTGCGGTTGCCCCTGCTGCAGTGGCACCGATCGTCGTGGTCTCAGGCACCTTTACTGCCGCGCCAACAACTGCAGCGCCAAGCGCCGCAGCGGCTGATAACGGCGGGCCCGTTGCTGCAGTTTCCACGGCGGCTCGCACCACTGCCGAGGAGATCGCCGCCGAGTTGGCCGCCGCCCAGGCCAATCGTCCCCCCGCCAGCACCGTGACCTTTGCGCCGGATTGTCTGGTGCCCGGCGCCAGCCTGGCCCGCCGTCGCCGCACCGCTGGCGCCAATCTGGCCGGCTTCCGCGACATCGCCCGTTCGATGATGAAGAGCTGAAGGGGTTATCGCCATCCCGCTCAATGGGGCGCTAGGTGCGGCTGGGCCGGTTTTGCTGCTGGTGATGTTCCTGGGGGCACTCGGCAGCAGCGGGTCGCAGCAGCGCCAGAGTCGCCAGGCCTGCCACCGCGGCCGTTGAGGTGCGCAGGATCGAGTCGCCCAGGGTCACCAGTTGCCAACCGGCGCCCAGGGCCTGGCGCTCTTCTTCTTCGCTCCATCCCCCTTCCGGGCCGATTGCCAGGGTGATGGGCTGATGGGGATTCTGGCTCCAGATGGTTTGCACCCAGCTCGCCAGCGGCGGGATGTCCGCCCTGCGGGTGGTGGCCAGCAGGCGTGTTCCTGGCAGCGCTTCGCTCCAGCAGCGGCTTGCCGAGAGGGGCGTCGCCAGCTCTGGCAGCCAGAGGCGCTCGCATTGCTCGGTGGCCTCGCGGATGATCGTGGTCCAGCGCTCCAGGGGCAGCGGTTCGCGCACCACTCCCCGGGCCGCGATCAGGGGCTGCAGCCGGGCG
>JBILDB010000207.1:0-4734 GCA_044352805.1 Cyanobium sp. | reverse complement strand
GTACGCCCGGGGGGTAATTCATCGATCTGGCTGACATCCAAATCGCCATAGACCGAAAGGGCCAGGGTGCGGGGAATCGGCGTGGCGGTCATCGAAAGCAGGTGGGGTTGGAGCCCCTTGGCCAGCAGCCGATTGCGCTGCCTGACCCCAAAACGATGCTGTTCATCCACCACGACAAGGCCGAGACGCTCGAACTGGACCGGATCCTCGAGCAAGGCATGGGTGCCCACCAACAACTGCAACTGACCATTGGCAAGATCTTGCAACAACTGCCGGCGGCGCCGCGCTGGCGTGGCTCCCGTTAGCAAGGCGCCACTCACCGCAAGTTGGGGCAGCCACTGGCCGATCTTGAGGAAATGCTGGGCCGCCAACACCTCCGTGGGAGCCATCAACACTCCCTGCCATCCCGCCTCGATCGCCGTGAGCAGGGCCGCGATGGCCACCACGGTTTTGCCACTGCCCACGTCTCCTTGCAGCAGGCGTGCCATCGGTTGGGGCCTGGCCAAATCGCCGTGAATTTCTGCCAACACCCGCTGCTGGGCCCCGGTGAGCTCAAAGGGCAACAGCGCCAGAAAGCGCTGGACCAGGTTGGCCTGGGCTGGAGCCAGCAGGGCCGGTGCACTCTGGCGTCTGAGGCGTTCGCGCCGCAGCCCCAAGGCCAATTGCAGCATCAGGAATTCGTCGAACACCAATCGGGTCCGGGCCGACTGCAGTTGGGCTTGATCATCAGGCCGGTGAATCTGACCCAGGGCAACGGCACGATCCATCAGCCCATATGCATCCCGCAGGCCCTTAGGCAATGGGTCCGGCCAGGCCGCCACGGCCGGCAGCACGGTGGCAATCGCTTGACGCAATTTATCGGCCGTCAACCCCTCGGTGAGGGCATAAACAGGGGTCAGTCGGCCAATGCGATCCGATCGCACCGAACTGGAGGGTCCCTCCAGCACCTCAATCAAGGGATCATTGAAGCTGGCGCCGCAGGGTCCCTCCTTGACGAGGCCGCTGATGGCCACCGTGGCCCCTGGGGGATACAGGCGTTGTTGGGCGTGCAACCAACCCGAGGAGGTGAAGCGCCGTCCAGCAAAAAAACGAGAGATCCGCAGCCGACCGGTGCTGTCCTGGACGTGGAGTTCGTGGATGGAAAGATTCGGATTCCTAGGGCTACAGAAGGCGTGGCTGCGACGCACGGTGGCCACAATCGTGGCGGTGCGCCCGCTTTCCAAGGCACTGATCCGCACCAAATTTGAGTAATCCAGGTAATCGCGGGGATAATGGCGAATCAGATCCCGCACCAGCAACAACCCCAGACTCGCTAGCCGTGACGCCGTTCGCGGACCGATACCTGGCAACTGGGCCAGGGGCAGATCGGGCGTTGCCCCAGGGGCGTCCTTGGCCGCCCCTGGGGTCAAAGGTGTCAGGCGCAGCTTGGGCGGGGCTGGCGGCAGCACTGGGCGGTGACGCACTAGTAATTGATGCAGCCCCTGGCGTAGCTTCTGCACCAACTGCTGACGGCGCCCCAAGCCTGCGGTGGGATAGTCGGCAAATTCCTCAGCCAACTGTTGGAGTTGCCCCTGATCCGATCCTGCAAGACCGGCCGGAAGGGTCTCGATTAACGAACGTCGCACAAAACCTGAGAAGCTTTCACAGCGACCTTGCAGGTCCCCAAAACCCCGTTCCGCCTCCAGCCTGGAAGCCTGTTGCAGTGGGGCACACCAAGCCTCCAGGCCCGGACCAGGGGATGGGTCCGAGGAGGGGGGATTCACTCCCGGACAGGACGGTTGCGATGCAGATCCTGCAGCCACAGACGCTCTGCCTGTCTGGTCTGCATGCGTCTCTGCAGCCGACGCTGTTGCTGGGCCCTTTTGAGCACCTCCTGGCGTTGCTGCTGCAGTCGGTGGCGACAGGTGCGCAGGCGCGGCTCCTCCATCTCTAGATCGGTTCCCCTCAACAGCAAGGCCATGGCCACCGAGGCCGAACTGTTGTCACTGAGGGGAAAGGGCAAGGGCAACTTCAACAGGTTGGCCGGTGCGGCCAGAAGGTCGATCTGGCCTTGGAGGACCGCATCAAGCAAGCTCACTGGCAGCAGGGCGCGGCAAACCCCTAAGCGCAATAGTTCGACGTTGAGGGCATGGGAAAGGTTGCGCAGACGCCTGGCCAGGGCCTGTTCGATTCCCTCAAGCCAACGCAACAGCAGCACCGGATCCAGCGGCAGTCCATGGCCTGCGAAAGGGGAGGCAGAGGCTGCGGCCGATGCTGCGAGCTGCAGATCCTCGCTCGCCTCAAGGGAATCCGGAGGGAGCATGGTCTCGTTTGCCTCAGAAGGCGCAGCCAACGAAAACAACTCAAGCGGACTTAAGGGCAGGGACGGCGGAACAGCCGCGGTGTCTTGACGCAGCCGCGGCGCTAGGGATTCATCTCGATGCTCTTGGGTCCGATCCTCAGACTCTGCTTGCTTTGGCGCCGCCAACGACTCGTCTTCAGGGCCGGGCCCAAAACGAAAGGAGCCTGCCTCCCGCCAACCGAACAAACTAACCGTGCCGGGAGTCGACATACCCAGGCTCACGGACCCCTGGGGCAGAGTTTGGGACCCATCATCGTCCTGGGTCTCGTACTGGTCAGCTGCTTCTGATGCTCGGACTTCCGATGTCCAATCATCAATGAATTGGGCGCGCGTTTCCAGTCGCCGCTTTTGACGCTCCCGTTCCATCTGGGCGGCAAGAGGTACCAGCTGCTCCACCGTCAGCAGGCTCAAGCAGCGTCGCACCAAGGTGTTGACACGGTCGTGAAACTGATCTCGACGATCCTGGGGTTGCCGGATGTAGGCAGAGGCTGGGCCCTGGGTGACCAGATGGAAGACGGCCTGATCAACGGCACCAGGTAGAACCTGGCGGACGACCTGAAGATAAAGGGCCAGGTCGCGATAAAGCAGCGGGTTGGTCCCTTGCCGTTGGGCAGGATTCGAATTGGCTTGATCACTCATGGCTCCAACCCGATGCATCCTGACCTGGGTACACCCTTAAGGGGGCAACCGGAACCCTCAGGTTCAACGTCAGCCCGCCGATCCCATGGCAGCTACTTCAGCCGCGAAATCGGTCTTCTCGACCTCAATCCCCTCGCCGAGGGTGAAACGAGTAAAACGCCGCACCTGGATGTTTTCCCCCGTTTTGCCAGCGGCCTGCTTGACAATCTCGCCCAGGCTAAGAGCGCTGTCACGGATGAACGGCTGCTCAAGCAATGCCAACTCTTTCAAGCGTTTGCTAATACGTCCCTCAACAATCTTGACCTTCATCGCATCAGGTTTTCCGGCCAAGTCATCTCGACCCATCTCAATGGCTTTTTCACGCTCAGCGACATCAGCAGGAATCTCGTCAGTGGTCACATATTCAACATTGGGGCAAGCCGCAATTTGCATGGCGACGTTACGAACCAATTCCTGGAAGAGTTCGCCACGGGCGACAAAATCTGTTTCACAATTGACTTCAACCAACACGCCGACACGGGCGCCGGTGTGGATATAACTGCCCACAGCACCTTCGGCAGCTGTTCGGCCTGCTTTTTTCTCAGCCGTGGCAATGCCTTTTTGGCGCAGCCATTCGGCCGCTTTGGTCATATCACCATCGGATTCGGCAAGGGCTTTCTTGCAATCCATCATGCCCGCGCCTGTTTTATCGCGCAGGTCTTTTACGAGCTTGGCACTGATCTCAGCCATGGTTGGAAATAGGGAAAGGGCTAACGACTAAGGGAAAGGGATTACGCCGCAGGCAGCTGCGGCGTCAAGTTATGAACAAAGAAAAAGAGGGGCTTTGATCTCAGCCATCTTCTTCCTGGGCCCGTTCTTGGGCGCCATGACGACCTTCATTGATGGCATCGGCCAAACGACCAAGAACGAGCTGAACGGAACGCACAGCATCGTCATTGCAGGGAATGGGTACGTCGCAAAGATCCGGATCACAATTGGTATCAAGCATCGACACCAGTGGAATATCAAGCTTGCGGCATTCGAGCACCGCATTGGTTTCGCGGCGCTGATCGACCAGCACCACAACGTCCGGGAGACGGCGCATGGACTTGAGACCCCCCAAATACTTCTGCAGCCGGTCGAGTTCGCGGCGCAAAACCGCAGCCTCCTTCTTGGGACGCATGGCAATCGCCCCTGAAGATTCCATCCTCTCGAGATCCTTGAGGCGATCAATGCGGGCCCGCATGGTGCTCCAGTTGGTGAGCATGCCGCCCAACCAACGCTGGTTGACGTAGGCAGCGCCGCAACGGGTGGCCTCTTGGGCAATCACCTCTGAGGCCTGCTTCTTGGTACCCACAAACAGAAAACGCTTGCCACTACGCGAGGCGCTGCGGGTCCATTTGTAGGCATTGTTCATGCAGACTGCGGTCTGCACAAGATCGATGATGTGGACACCATTGCGTGCGCAATAGATGTAGCGCGACATCTTTGGATTCCAACGACGGGTCTGGTGCCCAAAGTGGGCGCCAGCCTCCATCATTTCGGCAAGCGTGACAACGGCCATGGATTTTCAGTGAGGTTTCGGGTTTGCCTCCACCTGCCAGGGATCGCGATTCCAGCTTGCCGAAAAGCAAGTAGATGGAACGCTATCACCCGAAACACGCAGGTGTGCGGTGTGAAAGGAACCGAACCAACCTAACAAACGGTGAAATGGGGCCTCGGCTGGATTTCAGCGCAAACCCAGGCGCCGGGCCTCGGCAAACAGTTCGCGAACG
>JBILDB010000019.1:0-15308 GCA_044352805.1 Cyanobium sp. | reverse complement strand
CTTTCGTGGTCACCACTACCGCAGGCCAGCAGCACCGGGCCCGGCTGGTGCTGGATGCCAGTGGCCACCAGAGCGTCTTTGTGCACAGGCGGCAGGATGGGCCCGTGGCCGGCCAGGCCGCCTACGGCATCGTCGGCCGCTTCAGCGCCCCGCCGATTGGGTCGGGGCAATTCGTGTTCATGGACTACCGCTGCGACCACCTCAGCGAGGACGAACGCCGCCAGCCCCCCACCTTTCTCTATGCCATGGACCTGGGCGATGGTCGCTTCTTCGTTGAGGAAACCTCCCTGGCCCTCGCCCCCGCCGTGCCCTTCCCAGTGCTGCGCCAACGCCTGCTGGCCCGCCTTGCCCATCGCGGTGTGCGGGTGGAGGCGATCGAACACGAGGAATTCTGCCTGTTTCCGATGAATCCCCCCCTGCCAGACCTCAACCAGCCGGTGGTGGGGTTCGGCGGGGCGGCGGGCATGGTGCACCCGGCCTCGGGTTTCATGGTGGGCAGCGTGCTGCGGCGCTCCCCCGGCCTGGCCGCCGCCATCGCCTCAGCCCTGGAAGATCCCACTGCTTCGGCTGAATCGGTGGCCGCCGCCGCCTGGGGCGCCCTGTGGCCGGCGGAAATGCGCTGGAAGCACGGCTTTTATCGCTTCGGCCTCGAAAAACTGATGCGTTTCGATGAAGCCCGGCTGCGCCACCACTTCGCCAGTTTCTTTTCGCTGCCGCCCCAGCAGTGGTATGGCTTTTTGACCAACACCCTCACCCCCGCCCAGGTGTTGCAGGCGATGGCCCAGTTGTTTGTGCTGGCGCCGGGGGATGTGCGCTGGGGCCTGATGAACCTGCAGGGTCGGGAACCGGCCCTGATGGCGCGGTTGTTCACGGGGGGCTGAGGCGTAGGGCCCCGATCCTTCAAGCCTCCAAAGCATCAATGCGCCGGGCCAGGGCCAGGTCCCGGGCCGACAGGCCGCCGCAGTCGTGGGTGGTCAACTCAATCGTCACCCGGTTCCAGACGTTGCTCCATTCGGGATGGTGGTCCAGGGCTTCGGCCGCCAGGGCCACCCGGCTCATGAAGCCAAAGGCCTCGGAGAAATCCCGGAAGCGCCACTCCCGCCGCAACCGATCCGGCAGCACGGTCCAGGCCGGCAGGGCGGCGGCCAGGGCGGTGATTTCGTCGGGGCTGAGCCGTGGCACGGTCATGGCGAGGGGGGTTCCGAATTGGCTTTAGGCGCCGTGTCGGCGCCCTTGAGCGCCTCGAGGCGAAAGGTGGCCCGGGGCGGGGTGGGGCGGCTGGCCTCCAGCTTGAGGCGATAGGGGCCTTCGCCGATGCGCAGGTCCCGAAAGTCGCCGGTCTTCCAGGGGCTGGCGGCGGCTCCCGCCAATGCCACATCGGCCCCATCGCCGCGCACCGCCGTCACGGCCACCGCCACCTGCCCCGCCAGCAGGTCGTGGCTGCGGCCGCTGGCCAGGTGGAAGCGTTCTTCTGGCGAGGTGGCCCGCTGCAGCTCGGCCAGTTCCGCCAACGTGCGGCCCTGGTCCGCCTCCAGCCCCTGCAGCCGTTCCTGCAACCGCTCGCCTTCCTGGCGGGAGGCGGCGGCGGCGGCAAAACGGTTGAGGTCCTTGAGCAGCACCGGCAGGTTGATGCCCCGGCTGCTGCGGCACAGGTCGATCTCGCTTTGCATGGTCGCCATCTGCTGCCGCAGGGCCCCCTGGGCGACCAGCCAGGTGAGCGCCACCAGGGCAGAGCCGCCGGCCGCCGCCAGCGCCAGCCAGAGCCAAGGCCCCCTGGGCCCTGACCAGGAGCGGGGGGGGCCGGCAGGGCGATCAGGGGGCAAAGAAGGGCTCATCGGCCAAAGGGGGGACCTGAGTCTGCCTGGGCGAGGGAATGCGGCTGTGGCATCGACCACCGCCCTGCCGGGCTCCCTAAGGTCCCGTGCATGGCCGATCTCACCCTGCTTTACGACGGCGCCTGCCCGCTTTGCTGCCGGGAGGTGGATATGCTGCGCCGCCGCGACCAGCGCCACAACGGCGACCAGCCGCGTCTTGCCTTTGTGGATATCGATGCGCCCGATTACGACCCCGCCGCCCATGGCGGCATCAGCTACGCCGCGGCCATGGGCCGTATCCATGCCCTAGCCGGCCAGGACCCATCAAAGGGCGGTGGAGATGGCGAAGTGCTGCGGGATGTGGCCGTTTTCCGCCGCGCCTATGCCCTGGTGGGATTGGGATGGCTCTATGCCCCCAGCGGTTGGCCCCTGGTCAGCAGCTTGGCGGATTGGGCCTATGGCCTTTGGGCCGCCTGGAGGTTGCGCCTCACCGGCCGGCAACCCCTGGAGGCCCTCTGCCGTGAGCGGGAGGGGCGATGCCGGATCTGATCGTCGTTGGCAGTGGCCTGGGGGGCCTCTGCGCCGCCGCCATCGCCTGCCGCCACGGGCTGGAGGTGCTGGTGCTGGAGGCCCACAGCCAGCCCGGCGGCGCCGCCCACGGCTTCCGCCGGGGCCCCTTTCATTTCGAGTCCGGTCCTTCGCTGTGGAGTGGGCTGGGCCGCTGGCCCAGTGCCAATCCCCTGGCCCAGGTGCTGCGGGCCGTGGACGAAAGCGTGCCGGTGGCGCGCTATTCGGAATGGGGATTGCTGTTGCCCGAGGGCAACCTGCGGGTAGGCGTGGGCCTGGATCCCTTTCTGGAGTTGCTGCGCAGCCTGCGGGGGCCAGCGGTTGCCGATGAATGGCAAGCCTTTTTGCTGGCCCTGCAGCCCCTGTGCCGCGCCGCCGGATCGCTGCCGCTATTGGCCCTGCGCCCCGGCGCTGGCATGTTCACCACCCTGGGCAGCCAGGGATTCGGGCTGATCGGCCAGGCGGGCCAGCTGGCGGCCCTGGGCGGAGGCTTTGGGCCCATCGCCCGCCGCCACCTGAAGGATCCCTTCCTGCTCCATTGGGTGGAGATGCTGAGTTTCTTGATCTCCGGATTGGAGCTGGATCAAACCAGCGCCGCCGCCATGGCCACCCTGTTTGGCGAATGGTTTGAACCCGATGCCGGGCTGGATTACCCCTTGGGCGGCAGCCCCGCCGTAGTGGAGGCGCTGGTGCGGGGCATCCGCCGCCATGGCGGCGAGCTGCGCACGGGCGCGCCGGTGGCCGCAATCGAGCTGGCGGGCCAGCGGGCAACGGGGGTGCGGCTGGCCAGCGGCGAACAACTGAAAGCCCGCCGCGGTGTCATCAGCAACGCCAGCCCCTGGGATACGGCCGCCCTATTGGGCAAGGGCAGTGCGCCGGAGCGCTGGCGCCAGAAGCTGCTGGCCGCCCCGGCCTGCGCCAGTTTTCTGCACTGGCACCTGGCCCTCAAAGACGAGGGCCTACCCGAGCTGCCGATCCACCATGTCTGGGTGGGGGATTGGCAGCGGGGCATCAGGGCCGAGCGCAACATGGCGGTGCTGTCGATGCCCTCGCGGCTGGATGCCTCCCTGGCGCCGCCAGGCCACCAGGTGCTGCACGGCTACACCCCGGCCAACGAGCCGTGGGAGCTATGGCAAGACCTGGAACGCGGCAGCCCGGCCTACGAGGCCCTGCGCAACGAACGCTGTGGCCTGTTCCACGACGTCTTCGAGCAACTGGTGCCCGACTGGCGCGAGCGGGCCGTGCTCGAACTGCAGGGCACCCCCCTAACCCACCGCGATTTTCTGCGCGTGCACCAGGGCAGCTACGGCCCCGCCTGGCCCGCCAACCGCGGCGCCTTCCCCGGCGGCGGCACCCCCATCGAAGGCCTGGTGCTCTGCGGCGCCGGCGTCTTTCCCGGCATTGGCGTTCCCCCCGTCGCCGTCAGCGGCGCCATGGCGGCCCACCGCTTCGTGCCGGCTGCCGCCCAAAGGCAATTGCTGGAGGAATTGGGGTTGGTGGGGTGAGGGGGGGGGCTTGTGCAGCAAGGTTGGCGCCCACGCCTTGGCTGGCGGTGGGTGGGAACCCTGATCTGAATACTGCACTGTCGCGATGAATGATCCCAATATCCGTGCACCAAGACTGCTGGATCGCTATCGCGAGGAAATGCTGGTGAGGCGCTATGCAAAACGCACCATCACCAGCTACGTGACTTGGGTGAGGCGTTATCTCCGTTATCACCACCTGCGCCATCCCAGAGAGATGGGCCAGGACGAGATCAATGCCTTCCTTACCCACCTAGCTGTGAACGAAAAACTGAGCGCATCGAGCCAGAATCAGGCCCTTGGCGCCTTGCTGTTTCTCTATCGCACCGTACTTGGTGGTGATGTCGGCAGTCTGGATGGTGTTGTGCGGGGCCATAGACCACGGCGATTGCCCGTTGTTCTGACTGAGAAGGAAGTTAAAATTGTTTTAGGCAACCTGCAGGGCACGCCTGCTTTGGTGGCCCAAATACTTTACGGTAGTGGATTGAGACTTATGGAAGCGCTTTGCCTACGAATAAAAGATGTGGACTTCGAGAAGAACTCTATAGTGGTACGGGATGGAAAGGGTGATAAAGATCGAATCACCATGTTGCCGGCAAGCCTTAAGGTGTCGCTACAGGCTCACTTAACGAATGTTTTCGCATTGCACCAGGAGGACCTTTCCGATGGGTGGGGACGTGTTGAATTACCTGATGCTTTGGCTAGAAAGTATGTCAATGCTGCGAAGGAGTGGGGCTGGCAATGGGTGTTTCCGCAACAGCACCGCTGGAGGAATCGAAGGAGTGGAGAACAAGGACGCCATCACATGGATGCTAGCTTGGTACAGAAAGCGATGCGTGCAGCAGTGCAAGCAGCAGGCATCCACAAGCCCGCTAAGTGTCACACATTGCGCCATTCTTTTGCTACTCATTTGCTCGAACACGGTTACGATATTCGCACGATTCAAGAACTACTGGGACATAGCGATATAAAAACCACCATGATCTATACTCACGTGCTAAATCGTGGAGTGCTTGGTGTTAAAAGTCCGGCAGATCTTCTCTTTCCCTAGGCAAGGGCAAAGGTCCAGTTCTGCAGGGTAACTTTGGGCAAGCTTGGGATGTTATGCGGATCCGTCCATCATGAATGACAGGACCCGCCACATCCTTGAGAAACCCTGCAGCGCAGTCTATCTCAGGTATTTTAGGAAGCCTGCTTTGGGGTGATATGCTGAAGGTACCCTGGTCGGACGGGGTGTTATACGGTCCGCCCATACTGCGTTGGGCTGATTGCTGGAAGGGTGAGACGCACGGGTGTTTCAAGAGATTGCGACAGGCTTGATTGGTTCACGATTTGCATCTAGATATGTAGCAGCATCGATTGAAGCATGGCGTTTTCTCCTCGTTATCGCCCGCATCGTACTGTGTCAATTACTTCACAGTTGTTGGCGTTATTCACCATTTCTGCTGCAGGCCTAACGAGCCCTGTCTTTTCTCAGCCTACTGGCGGGCGGTTCATAAATAACATTCTTTCTGGAAAGTGCATCGATGTTTCAGGTGCTCCCGGAAGAGAGAATGGTGCGCCACTGATTTTATGGGATTGTGAGCTAACAGGCGTGAATCCTGACAACAACTCCATCACCGATCAGCGATGGATTCTGACAAGCCAGGGTTTCATTCGCAATGCTCTGTCTGGGAAATGTATTGATGTAGCTGGGGCACCTGGGCGAGCCAATGGTGCCAAGTTGCAACTATGGGACTGCGAGCTGTCTGGTAGAAATAGTGATAATGGCACCATTACGGACCAGAGATGGTTTTTCACAAGCGGAGGCTTTATACGAAATCGGCTTTCTGGAAAATGTATAGACGTTGCAGGGGCTCCAGGAAGAAGTAATGGCTCCACACTCCAACTCTGGGACTGCGAGCTATCAGGGCGAAATGCTGACAATAACAGCGCCACTGATCAGAGGTGGCAGTTTCAAGACTAGAATCTATTGGTCGCTAGGCCTACATGCGTGGATTTCAAATTTACGATCACGCAGACATGCTGAGATTTTCTTGGTGTCCATTTAAAGAAGTTGCCAGCCTGGGATATAGAGCGTGGAGCATGCATTGCCCAACAGGCCCCTCGAGTGGACAGGCCACCACCGATTTACTGCTGCCGTTGTAGAGGCCTTGCCTGCCACTCAGGGGCAGCGTTGGCTTGGGCTACTTACTCAGCGATAATTGCCTGAGTTGCACGAGGCACCCATGACAATACAGTGGAGTCAAGAACTTCTTGATCGATTTGTCGCTCCTGGCATTCACGACTTTGTTGATGCCAGTATTCCGGAGTTGAAAGAGTCGCTGAGAGGAGAGTCGGACTGGCTTTTCAACCATTTCTTGACCAGTGCCCTTCGGCAGACCTATGGTGAGCCAATGAAGTCTCAGATTTTTAACATCATTTATCGCGCAAGTACTGCAATTGCCAAGTACAGACTGGCCCGCAATCTGACGTTGAACTATGTGAGGATGGCAGGACCAGGCAGCCCCAACATTCCCCGATACTTTGAGGCGCTATGCGAATGGGAGGCCTGTCTGCTCAACTGGCAAGTAGGTGTTCAAGTCTACAATCGGATTTCAATCGACAAAGTCTACGTCGCCGGTGATGACTCAATCGATGAACGAGCAAATGAGCTGGCAAACACGGTCAAGCATGCGGGTGGCACCACTTCGGCGATCCCTCGCACTGTGCCGATGTGGCTGGCACAGAGTGGATTTGTGACCGAAAAGGGCACATTCCCATACATCTCCCTTGCCACACTCATCGAGCAAATGGGCGACTTTGCCATTGAAATCGCAAAGCCAGTCAAATAGACGATACAAGCAACATCTCAAGCCGAAGCCAGCCAACACGGCTTGCAGCGGACGTCCATGGTTGGCGGCATTTTGGCCGGGCGCGGGGCCTTGGGCCATGGCCGCCGCTGAAGCTGGCGTTAGCCCTTCGATAAAACCCGGATCACGAGTGAAATTCGCTTAAATTTGATAAAAAAATTAGTAATCAAGCAAGCTTACGGTGACAGTGCTTGATACATGCCTCATTTCAGGAGCGTGAACTTGTTGAATTAGACAATTCTTGATGCTAAGCAGTCGCCCAGGTTAGAGCGACTCTGTATACAATGAATAAAAGACAGATTCCTGCAACCTGAGAAAGGTTCCATGCAATTCGATAATAAAGTGTTCGCGCTCTCCTAACGGCAAGCAATTTTGTCATATGTTTTTCAGAGGATTGCATATGATCCGAAGTTGACCAATGAACCCATACAACCTGCAAAAGAAATAAGGAGGAAATCAAAGCGAAGAGGATGCCGAGAAGCCCTGGAACATTGGCCTCGTCTGGCTCAATCTTGGCTATAAAAATTGCAAAGACCGCCATGAGAACTGAATTATACTGCAAAAGAGATGCACATTTCGCATCGAGAATAGTTAGGTTGTCATACAGATGTGCAAAAATGGATTGACCGACTTCATTCCCGAATAGCCTGGTTAGATTCTCTTCATAGTTAGTGATTTCGCTCTGATTAGAAGGAAGGTCTTCGTGAAGCTTGAATCGAAGTGGGAAGCGTGATCCCACAAAGACAAGTGATTCAATAAACTTGGAGAAGATTAGCCGAAGCTTATTGCGTCTAGACATGATCACGCCCAGCAATATCTTCAAGCCAGAGAAGTGGCTTGCCCTGTATGAACTTTTGCATTAGATCATGGCAACTGGGATCATTTAGTAGCATTACATCTACACCGTGAGACTGAAGAAACTCTAAATTTCCTTTAAATGAGAGATTCTCGCCAACCACAACCCTTGGTATTCCAAACTGGATAATTGTGCCTGCGCACATCATGCAGGGGCTCAAGGTAGTATAGAGAGTTATTCCGTTGTAAGATGCACGGCGGCCAACTTTCCTAATACAATCCATTTCTCCATGTGCGATAGGATCATTGAATTGAACACGTTGATTATGCCCTCTTCCAATTATGTCCCCGTTTTCAACCATCACAGCTCCGATTGGGATCCCTCCTTCTCGATAGGATTCTAATGCTTCATTAAATGCTTCTTTCAAAAACTGCTGGTCTGTCAAGATGGCAGTCTTTGTCATGGTCTCATTGTGGAGGATCACAGTTTAAGAGCCTGAGCCCTAAGCCGCAAGCACCGCTAACATCAAGATTCAGCGGACGGGCCTGGAGATTCATTTAAATGCAACAATTCCTCCCGCCGCTGATCTTGGCGTTCGAAGGATCGGATCAGTCAGTATGCGTGCCTTAGCCATCCACTGTTCTGATGGTATACATGGTTCATCAGATCTCGGTTGTGTATCAAATAGAATATGTGGTAATCAGACCCGCAGAACACGCCTATACTTAGTTATCATTTGCCAAGGAAAACACGACCGCAACGGTTTTGTAGGAATCCAGCCCGAGGCCCCAGAGTGGTTCTCGTAAAGTCGAGCCATTTGGGGCATGTTTCTCGGAACCTCCCAGTTAAGAGTTAGGTTGCACCTCTCATCTGCAAGCAATGCACCAGAGACCACGCGGATTTGTGTCCGATACGATTAAGGAGACAAGGGAGCTTCTCGAGTCCGAAGGGCTCCCGCCTAAGGTTCGTGAGGAGGCGGAGCGTTTTCTCAAGGAGATCGCAGAGAGCGCAGAGGCCGAGATCGCTGACTATGACTTTTTCTTCGAGCACATGCCGAGTGAGGAAGATGACGAGACGCTCATCGTCCTGAAGGCGCACCTATTAATCGAGAGGAAAACACGGGAGTTAGTTCGAGAGCGGTTGCTCTCCTCTGACGCTCTCGAAAAGGCGCGTCTGACCTCGCACCAGCTGTTCTGTCTGGCGGAGGCCTTATGCCTTCCAAACCCCGAACCGAAGTGGCTCTGGAACACAGCAAGGATGTTGAACAAGCTCCGAAATCAGCTTGCTCACAATCTTCAGCCGAAGAACATCGAGCGAGAGATCGCGTCATTCACAGATACGTTTGCGGAGAGATACCCCTCGAACCGAAGTTTGAGGAGTTGCCTCGCCTTCCTATACGCAGGGATCGCTGCCCTCGGTGATGTGGCCAGAGATCCAGACTTCATGGTACGGGGAAAGCGGTGAAACGTAGTGTGCTTTGGGTTGCGCAACGTATGTCCGTGAGTGGCTGAAGTGGCTAATCGCAAAGGACAAGCCCTTCATGCAAAAGCAGCCGGGTACCAGCCCCCAGGACCGGATACGGCGGGGTGCAATCTTCAACAAGTGCCTGCAGGCTGACGGCCCTTCAGGGTGTCAGTTCCGCCCGAGCCAAAGTAAATTGGAAGTTTCGGCCTAGGTGGAACGGGTTTGTTCAGACGGCCCGCCATGGCGCATCTATACCATTTTGAGCCACCCCGCTTAAAGTGTCTTCTAGGTTTGGGATGAGGTTGGCGATAGCGCTACAGTGGCACTTCTGACTGGCAGTGTTGCATGCGAGTCTCTTCCGCTATCTTTACTACAGCCGCAACCAGCTTATGAACCAAGTCCCTGGACATAATGAGCCTTTTGACGGTGATAGACTAGATGCCTACTCCAGCCAGCCCCGCGCTCAGGGCAATTTCGGTTCAACTATCGTCGACCATCTTTATCTGATAGAATCAAATCGTGGAGGGCTTTATAAGATTGGGATGACATCAGATCCCGACAGGCGGTTGCGAGAGCTTCAGCCACGCCAAGTCCTTGCTTTAGTAGAAGTATCTAATGCAAGATCTGTTGAGAAGTACTTGCACGCTGAGTATGCTCACGCCAGACTAGCTGGAACTGAGTACTTTGAGCTTGGCGAGGAAGATATTGCGGAAATTATCTCGATAATCGAATTTGGCTCTTCGACTGCCGATGCATCATTCAGGCTAGTGCCGACTACAGTAAAGGAGGGAATCGAGTTCGCGCTTGAATATCAAAGGAGGCACGGCAAGTTTTGGGAGATATGCATGAATAAAGCTGCCTATGAAATGAATAGGGATCTTGATCCAGTGGAGGCGACAACGCTAGAGCTGTGTTTTCAAGAGGCTTTCGAAGAACTTAATGAGTATATTGATGCTTGCTGGTCCTTCAGGGGTTTTGCGTACGACGGACCAATTGAAGGTGTTCTAAAGGCTACTCAATTGATCTTAGCTTATCATCAGTATCGCATTGATAAGGGGATAGATGAAACGTATGATGATCTTGAGCCCCGCGAGTGGAATGAGAGCCTACTGCGTGTTCAGGAATGGAAGAAAGCAGGGTTATCTCCGAATGAGATGATGAATCGATCCCACGAAATAGACTATCAGAAGTCCAAGGAAGCACTTGTCCAGGTAAATAAATCTATTTCTAATCAAGCTGCTAATCCAGGTAACACCTCTAACGTACCCGAAAATACCTCTCCAGATTTCACTGAAAAGCACAAGGGCGGCATGCGGTTAACTAGTAGTAATTCATCAATACGACGGGCAAACGCATTAAGACGGTGGAGGGAAAAAGCTTCAGACCAGGGATCAGCACGCTAATTCATTGCACCTTCAGTACCGCACAGTTATGCTCAAAGGGGCTGTTAAAAACGATGTATCCGTTCAGGGGGTGGGACGAGCGTGAGATTGCTTTGAGCCTGCCCAGCCCTTGACGGCAGCCTGATTCCCGATTGCATCTCAGCAGGAGACTGCACACGATGACCTCGCCACCTTCTGGGATCTCAGAAGCCGACTGGTTGTCGTGGCCTGCTGATGCCAGGACGTTTATCTTGCAGCTTCAGAAGGAGCGACTGGCTCAGCAGGAAGAGATAGGAGTGTTGCGTCAAGAGAATGAGCAGATGCGACAACAGATCACCGCGCTGGCTGCCGAGCTGGCCAGCCTGCGGGAGCGCATCGGCCGCAACTCGCGCAACTCATCCAAACCACCCTCCAGTGACAGCCAAGGATTCAAGCCTCCTCTGAAACGTAAAGGCAGTGGCCGCAAGCGGGGTGGGCAGCCAGGCCATCCAGGATCCGGGCCAGGACTCCTGCCAGTGGAACGCTGCGAGGAGTCCCATGATCATCTGCCTGAAACCTGTCGCCGCTGCGGCCACCCACTGTCGGGAGTGGATCCAGCTCCCTACCGCCATCAAGTGATCGACATCCCGCCGATCCAGGCGGAGGTGATCGAACACCGCTTGCACCGCCTGCTCTGTCCCCGTTGCTCCACCAGCACCTGCGCTGAGCTGCCCCAGGGGGTGGAGACCAGTCACTACGGCCCCCGCCTCAGTTCCCTGGTGGGTCTGCTGGGCAGTGCGTTTCCGTTGAGCATTGGCAAAACATCAGAGCTGCTGGAGAGGTTGCTCGGGGTGTCGATCAGCGGCGGAGCGATCGTGGCGATTCGCGCACGGCTGGCGGCCTGCCTGCGTGAACCGATGGAGGAAGCCCTGAGGGAAGCCCGGCTGCAGCCGGTGGTCTACATGGATGAAACCGGTGCCCCCACCGGCAACGCCGACGGGGGCAACCCCGATGGTCGTCGTGGCTGGTTGTGGGTGCTGATGACGCCGATGCTCACAGTGTTTTCTCAGGGTTTGAGCCGTTCGAGCGCCGCCGCGATGGAGCTGCTGGGACCCTCCTTTGGCGGCATTGTGGTGAGCGATCGCTTCTCGGCCTACAACCAGCTGCCGCTTGAGCAACGGCAACTGTGTTGGGCGCACATCGTCCGTGATCTCACCGCCATTGCCGAGCGCCCTGGCGCCAGCGCCGAGATGGGAACGCGGTTGCTGAATCTGCGGCACCAGCTGTTTGAGCACTGGCACCGCTGGAAGGCCGGCGTGATCAACCGAAAACAGTTGCGGCAACAGTTCCGACCGATCCGCGCTGAATTTGTACAGACGCTGAGACGGGTGGTGGAGCTGGGGCACGAGCGAGGAGAACAAACACCCTGGTCCCAAACGGTGCGCACCTGCCAGCAGCTGCTCCAACGCCAACAAGCGCTGTGGACTTTCCTGGATCATGACGATGTGGAGCCGACAAACAATGGCGCGGAACGAGCCCTGCGCCCTGCCGTCATTCAGCGAAAAATCAGTTACGGCGTTCAATCCAAAACGGGTGCCGTTTGTCGCATACGCTTGCTCACGGTTTGCACCAGCATCCGGCAACAGGGCCGCGATCTATGGGACTTTCTGGAGCAGGCCTGGAATGCCCATCGCCATGGAGGAGCGATGCCCTCACTATTGCCCAACAACTGATCAGTCGCCGTCGCCACGACATCGACAACCCTTGGAGCTTGACGTCACCCAGCTGATGATTCAGTGGCCTCGTGCGATTTTTGCCTGTCCCGACCCCTGAATGGGTACAAAACGATTAGCCTGTTTGTCTGTCTACCTCGATGAACTGGTGCCGTATCAGACCATGTACTGCAAGCCATCAGTGCAGATTTATGCCGAGTTCTTTCGCGCTCAGGTGATCTGATCTCAAGTTTTATCAGGTTGACGAGGGGCATCTCAGCACAAGATCTCAAATTGAACGCCTCCATGAAGTTCGGCGGAATAGCTGAAGATGTGTCTGAGGTTGCTTGGGTGTTTCTTGTGCGTCTGATGTCTGCGGACGTTTCCTGTGGGAAGGCGACACTTCGAACAAGCCCTTCGAGTGGACAGGCCACCACGAGCCCCTGGCTTCGCCTCCCCAAGCCCCTTGCCTGCCACTCAAGGACAGCGTTCGAAGGATCGTGCCGCCACTTTGAGAATGCCATGCGAAGCCCTTGACTGCTCGTAGCCACGGGGCTACACTGGCAATGTGGTTTTAGTTCGCCGTACAGAGGAGTTTGCGCGTTGGCTCAGAGGCCTTCGAGACCTCAGGGCTAAGGCGTTCATACAGGCCAGGATTGAACGCGTCATCTGCGGCAATCCAGGCGATGTTCGGCCCGTTGGGGCAGGAGTCTCTGAGCTGCGGATCCACTATGGCCCTGATTACAGGGTCTATTTTCAACAACGGGGTTCGATGCTGGTCATTCTTCTCGCCGGTGGTGACAAGAGCACCCAGGCCAACGATATTAAATCTGCGCAGGATCTCGCTCAAAACTTCAAAGAGGATGAATGATGGAGACGAAAACGGCACCCTATGACGTTGCCGAGTTCCTGGAGACTCCTGAAGAGATGGCTGCCTATCTGGAGGCCTGTATTCAGGAATCAGACGGGGATGCTGCCTTCATTGCCAAGGCATTGGGAGATATTGCTCGTGCCAAGGGGATGACCCAGGTTGCACGCGAGGCAGGACTTTCGCGGGAAAGTCTGTATAAAGCACTCTCAGGTGATCGGAGCCCAAGTTTTGACACGATCTTGAAGGTCATCTCAGCCTTAGGTCTCCAATTGAGCGCATCTGTGAAGGAGAGCGCAATTGTTGAAGATGTGGCTGAGGTTGCATGAGTGTTGCTTGTGCAAAGGCCTCCACCAGCCCTCAGCTCCGCCACCCCAGCTCCCTGCCAGCAATTCAAGGGCACTGTAACCAGTCCACTTTCCCGCCTTCAATAAGTCGAGTCGAGCCATTGCGCCAGAGTGGAATTCTGCCGTTGCTGGCTAAATTAACGGCTGCAGTGGCAAAGAATTTTCATAGTACTCATGGGGCTTCTCTAAAGAATCTAAGGAGATTCGGCCGTTTAGCAGATACCCTCGCTTTTACAATTTACCGAAAGTTTCGAAGGGGTTCACTTGCAATGCCCTACATCGCACCAGCGGTGCACGGTGCGGGACTCAAAAATTCAGAGCTGATATAGCTGGCATTTTCATGCTTGCTTTTGCCAAAGCAGGCACATCAGGAAAGCTTCAGTCTAAGAGCATTTTTAATACGGTCGACATGCTTGTACAGATCACTGATTGACTCTAGGTGGACAACTGCAGGTTCAGCATTGTCAAATATCTCAATCTTTTTGTTGGTTGCGTTGAAGTACATCCGCATAAAGTACTTCCTGCTGTTGCCGTCTAAAATAATGCCGCAGTATGCTTTCGTGTCTCTTTCTGTGAGCCTCATGGGATCGACTTCTGCTGCGCAAATTGCCCTCACAATGTAGAGACCTTCTTTTTCTTCTTCTGTGTATACGGTTCCGCTGGATTCTTCTTCCGCTGCTTGCTCGACTACGGGGACTTCGGCTGCAGACTTTTCGACCTCCATCGCAGTGCTAAGCCTCTCGTTAATTCGATCATTGATATAAGCTTTGATTGCATCGATTACAATTGGTTTAAACTTTTCTTGAAGTTGGCCTGTAATTCTTTGTGCCGAATGTACCCTAACCGCCATCTCCCTAACAAACCAATCGCTGGGATCGGAAAGTTCGGCTTTGATTTCTTCTTTAACTCCGCGCAGATACTTGAGTCTTTCGGCGGTTGAGAGCAGGTTGTCGATGTCAAACATCGTTTTTGACATTTGCTTGATCTGCTCAATTGGCGCAGACCTAAGATCAAACAAATCGATTTCGGCAAATGGCTTCTGATCCATCAAGTTCCGATCATCCAGATCGGAGAAAAATTGAAATAGCCGGCCATTCGTTAGTATGCCTATACGTGCTTTCGTTGCTTGAAAGTATCTGCTGAGCTGGCCCATTTCTGCGGTTCTGAGGTCACTCGTGTATGGCTTAGCCTCAACGAGGATCTTCGGATGTCCATCCTCAAGGATTGCGTAGTCCACCCGTTCGCCTTGCTTTATTCCAGGTAGGTCTGCAGAAAATTCAGGCTTTACCTCAACAGGGTTGAAGATGTCATAGCCAAGTGCCTGTATAAACGGGGCTATCAGGGCCATTTTTGTCGCCTCTTCATTCGTCAAACTTTCGCTAGCCTGCTCAGCCCTATTCGCAAGAGTCTGAAGTTGATCAATCAGATCCATGGTGGCAAGTTACGGGATCGCAAACCTTTGCTGACCCGTGAATCCTATAACGACAGCTGATCAAGCACGCTCCGCCTAGCCTGGGCTATCCATTGGCAAAACCCAGGCGTTTGCTCTTGTGGATGCGCCCTTACAGGTTCCGCTGGTAGCTCAGGTTCATGTCGGGTCTGATTGATTACCGGGCTACGTGTTCCAAGATCAACCGCGCCTGCACCTGGGTGTCTCCCCACGCCACTCCCCGCGAGAGCACCGAGGCGATGGTGCGCAACATCGGCCGGGAGTTGGCCGAAATCGAGCAGGCCATTGATCACTGCAGGGGCGATCGCGTGGCGGAGCCCCGGCCGAGGCGCTCAGGCTTGCCCCATGGGCAGCCGCATCAGCCACAACCCTGATCAGTGCGGCGGCAGGCCCTGCAGACGCTGTTGGCCGGGCCCGGGCACGCCACACTGAGTCCATGACCGCCGCCACCCTCGCCGACTGGACCACCCCCCGGCCGTTTGCCCTGCCCGATCTGGGCCCGGGCATCGACGGCGAGCGGCGCCAGGCGTTGGCAACGGCGCTGCAGGCGATCG
>JBILDB010000206.1:0-4742 GCA_044352805.1 Cyanobium sp. | reverse complement strand
GCGCATCACCAAACAGCACTTCGGCCTCCCGGAAGCGGCCGGCTTCAGCCGCTGCCACCCCGGCGTTATGCAAGGCCGCGTAGCCCAGGCTGCCCGGGGCCGCCCCCCGCGCTTGTTGCCAATGGGTCTGCTCTAAGGCGCCGGCATCCAGCTGGGCGCCGCTGAGGTCGCTCTGGCGCAGATCGGTGCCCTCCAGCCGGGCGCCGCGTAGATCCGCCCCCCGCAACGAGGCCCCCACCAGGCTGGTGAAACTCAGGTCCGCCCCCTGCAGTTGGGCGCCATCGAGTAGGGCGCCACTGAGGTTGGCCCGTTTCAAGATCGCCGCTTGCAGGTCGGCATCACGCAGTTCCGCATGCACCAGATCCGCATCCTGCAGCCGGCAACCCGGGCAGCGGCGCTGCTCTAACAGGCGCATCAGATCTTCATTGTTGGCTGCCCTGGCCGCTGTGCTCGCCGCCAGCACCAGCAGCCCCAGGGCCAGAGGGGCGATCCCCAGAGGGGCAATCCCCATGGGGGCTGCGCGGCGGCGGCGGGTGTTGCGCGTTGAAGTGGCGTCCCTGTCGGCGTCCATGGCACGGGCCCCTGCGGTTGCATTTGTTGTACTGCCGGTCCAGGCCCCCTGGCCAGGCCTTGGATCAGGACGGCGACCGGCGCAGTTGCTGCCGCAGGCTTTGGCCGCAACGCCTCAGGCGGGCCATCAGCTGCCGCTGGGAGTCTCCAGGCCGCCCGTAGCGCAACTGTTGCAGCAGGCCGACAAAATCCTCCAGTTCAGGACCCAGCAGGGGCCGGGCTTGCCGCAGGCGCCGGCCGAACTGGCTAACGGTTTCGCCAGGTTGGGGCACCAGGCCGCGGCGGGCGCAGCTGCGCAGTAGTTGGTTCAGCTCCTGCTGCAGCCGGTCCCCCTCGCCCCGTCGCCGCAGCCAGCCGTAGGCCGCCAACCCCAACGCCAGGGTCAACGCCACAGCCCCAACCAGCAGGACCCCCGCCCAGTCGCGGTAGGGCCCCAGCAGGCGTTGTAACAGCAGTTCCTGGCTGCGTTGATCGAAGCCCAACCACCATTGCCCCCAGGCCAGATCCAGGCCCCACCACTGGCGGGCTATCCAGTCCAGGGGCCCCGCCCGGTCGGCGGCGGCGGCGGTGGCTGGAGCCGATGGGGATGAAGCGTCTGCCAGCGTCGGTCCCCCCAGCACCCAGAGGGTTGGATCGAGAGTGCGCCATCCTTCCCCTTCGATCCACACCTCGCTCCAGGCATGGGCATCGCTTTGGCGCAGGTCGAGGAAAGGCGATCCCCCCAGGGGCACCACCCAGGTACCGCCGCGATAGCCGCTCACCACCCGCGCCGGCACCCCCGCCGCCCGCATCAGGGCCGAAAGGGCGCTGGCGTAGTGGCC
Organism: Cyanobium sp.; assembly: GCA_044352805.1. Classification (GTDB taxonomy): domain Bacteria; phylum Cyanobacteriota; class Cyanobacteriia; order PCC-6307; family Cyanobiaceae; genus Cyanobium. The sequence continues at coordinate 3,351 of JBILDB010000206.1, read as the reverse complement.
GCAGAAGCCCTGCCGCCGCTCGAACAACAGCGCATCGAGGGGGGCGGTTTGGGGCAGCAGGGGGTTGTTGAGGCTGTAGCGGAAACCCTGTTGCCGGAACCAGGCCTCGGCGAGGGCCACCGCCTTGGCACCGTTGGCCGCCTTGGCGCTGCTAGGAGCCTGGGCGCTGCTGGCTGTATTGGCGTCGCCGGCTGCCTGGCGGCGCCAGCCGGCCGCCAGGGATTCGAGCCGGGGGTTGGTGCCGGCGCTCATCTGCAGGTCCTGGGCGGTGGGGACCTGGCGCCGCCAGGCCGGCGTAGCGGGCTCGGCGGCGAGGCTGTAGAGCTTGCGCGCCCCCACGGCGCCGTCATACCGCAACTGACCTTGGTCATCGAGTTTGAGCTGGCGATCCAGGGGCAGTCCCGCGCCGCTCCAGGGCACCTCGGCAAAGTTGTTTGGTTCACTCAGCCACACCTGGGTGGCCACCGGGGGTTGGGTGGCGCCGCTGTTGGGGTCGGTGCCGCCGGTCCCGGCAATGCCGGTCCCGGCAGTGCTGGCTCCGGCTATGCCGGGACCGGCATAGCCGGCGTTGAGGCTGCGCCAGCTTTGGCCATCGAACTGGCCGTGCACTAAAACTCGCCAGAGCCGTTGTGAGGTTGGCGGCGGGCCGCCACCGGGGAAGGCCACCCGGGCGGCGGGGCTGCGGTCCTGGGTCAAGGTGGCGATGGTGCCTGGTTCCAGGGTGGTGCTGAGTCCGGTGGTGGCGGCGGCGCCAAATTGACCTAAGCCGCCGAGGTTGGCAAAGGGCCCAAGGCGGGGAAACAACAGAAACAACACCAACGCCATCGGCAGGGCCGCCAGCACCAGTTGGCCACTGCGGCGCAGCAGGATGCCGAGATTGCTTACCCCCACCAGTTCCAGTTGCAGCAGGCCGGCCAGGGCCACTAAAACGGCCAGTCCTTGCAGCAGGCTCGACCCCAGTTCCGCCTGCTGGGCCCCGAGCAGGCCGGCGGTCACCAGTTGCAGCAGGCAGACCAGCCGGTACTCGCGGCGTTGTTTGGCCTCCCGCAGTTTCAGTGCTGTCAGCAGCAGCAGGCTGAGGCTCAGGCCGCCCAGCAGGCTGAAGGGGGCCACCCCCCAGGCCGCAGCGGTCAACAGGCCCACGGCCAGCCAGGGCAACCAGCCGCCCGCCCCTTTTGGCGGCGCAGATTTAGGGGCCCCAGCTTTTAGCTGACCAGCTTTCAATCGCACAGCGCCAGGGCCTCCAGGCAACGATCGCGGTGGTTGCTGCCCCGATCCGGGGCGATTTGCAGGCCCGACAGCGCCAAGCCATAGCTCTGGCCCTGGCGGTGCAGTTGGCAGAGGCGATCACAAACATGCTCCAGGGCCTGCTCCTGGGGCACGGCCGGGTCCGGTGCCAACAGGCTGGGTTCCGGCCGCTGGTCCTGAAACCGCTTGGTCTGGGCGCCCCGCCCCTGGGCCAATAGTTTCCAAGCCATGCGGCTGCTGCTGTCGCCGCGGCGGTGGGGGCGCAGGTCCTGCCATTCCTCAGTGCCATCGCCCGCCAGGGCCCCGGCTGCTGCGGGGCGCTCGCGCCAATCGGCCATGGGCACCTGGCGCACCGGGCCCGGATTCTGGGCCGGATAGATCAGCTGCTGGGCGGGCAGTTGCCAGCGACTCCAGCAGACAAACAGCCCCAGGGGGGCGGTGGTCTGCAATCTCAGCTTGCCGGGCCGCTGCCAGCCGCGCCGGTGGGGGGTCCAGGCCAGTGCCACCAGATGCTCTCCCGGGCCGAGGCTGCCGACACCATGGAACACACCGGATTCCAGGCGCCATTCCAGGCCTTCACAGGCGGATTTGACCCGCACAATCAGTGGATAGGCGGCGCTTTCCTCTGCGAAGGCCGGTTCCGGTTGGGCGCAGCGCACCTCGAGGCCCTCCAGTTGGCCATGGGTTAGCTGCAGGCTCAACAGCAGCAAGGCCAGCATCACAAAGCTGAGCAGCAGTGGCCCGTTGCTCTGGGTTTGGATACCCACCAGTTGCAACAGCAATGCCCCCCCAAGCCAGAGCAAGCCAAAACCGGTGGGCAAGATGTAGAGGTTGCGCAGGCCCAGCTTCAACACCTCCCCCTGCTGGGGCGCCGGCAGCCAGCGAGACAGGTGCTGCTCAAGCCGGTGGGGGATGGTTCGCCTTGGTGGCGCTGCAGATTGCATTGGCTTCAGCGCAGGCCGCCTGCGGCGCCCAGCAGTCGGCTGCTCAGGGTTGCCTCGCCCCGGATCTGGCCGCCATCGAGGCGGTGTTCGCAGACGGGGGTCAGCACCGCCTGCACATCCTCCGGCAGCACGTGGTCCCGCCCGGCGATCAGGCTCCAGGCCCGTGCCGCCGCCAGCAGGGCCAAGCCGGCCCTTGGCGAAAGTGGTAGCCCTGGCCGGCCGCTGTCCCTGCTGCGGGCCAGCAAATCGAGCACGTAATCGAGCAGGGCTGGGCTGGCGTGCACCGTCTGGACCTGCTGTTGCAGCGCCTGCAGGTGGGACGGGCTGAGCTCGCTGCAAAACTGGGCCGCCTTGAGCGCCTGGCCCTGCAACAGGGCCCGCTCCGCTTCCCGGGCCGGAAAGCCCAGGTGCAAGCGCATCAAGAAGCGATCCAGCTGGGATTCGGGCAGGGGCGCGGTGCCGCCCTGGTCAAGGCCGTTCTGGGTGGCGATCACCAGGAAGGGCTCCGGCAGCGGGTGGCTGATGCCATCGACGCTCACCCTGCCGTTGGCCATGGCCTCCAACAGGGCGCTTTGGGTGCGGGGGCTGGCCCGGTTGATTTCATCGGCCAGCAGCACCTGGCTGAACAGGGGACCGGGGTGAAAGTCGAAGCGGCTGCGCTGGCTGTCAAACACATTCAGCCCGGTCAGATCCGCCGGCAGCAGATCACTGGTGAAGCTCACCCGGCGAAAGTCCAGCCCAAAACCCCGGGCCAGGGCTTCGGCCAGACTGGTTTTGCCGGTACCGGGCAGATCCTCCAGCAGCAGATGGCCCCGGGCTAGCAAACAGGCCAGGGCTAACTTCACCTGGTGCTCCTTGCCCAGCAGCACCTGACCGATCGCCGTAATCAGCGCTTGAACAGGGGAATCCTTGGCGGTCATGCCCCTGTTTTAATTGCATTTGGCTTGGCACTGTTGCCCAGCCTTGCAACTGATTGAATCACAGATCTTGCGAGGCCAGGGGCGTGAACCAGCGAATCGCCCCCCACGGTGTCAATCCCCACGGGGGCAATCCCCACGGGGGCAATCCCCATGGGGGCAACCGGCTGGCCGTGGCCCGGCGCCTTGGTTGCCGGCCCGAACAGTTATTGGAAGCCAGTGCCTCCCTGGTGCCCTTCGGT
>JBILDB010000205.1:0-4754 GCA_044352805.1 Cyanobium sp. | reverse complement strand
AATGCCGCCTGGACAGAGCTTGCATCCATGCTGCCCCCAGGGTGTCTGTTGCATTCAGCATCAAAGACGGGGCTTGGAAACAACAGTCTGGGATGTCGATGAGTCTTCCAGAATCGACGCAACGCTTGGAGTGTCAGTTCGGGCAAAACGACGTAGCGATCTTTGCCGCCTTTGCTGTTACGAATATGAACCCTGTGTTGGCTTGCATCGACATCATTAACCTCGAGCTTGAGTCCTTCAGTGGTCCTCAAGCCCAGGCTATAAACAACAAGCAGGAAGATGCGGAAGCGTAGTTTTCTGACAGAGTTGATTATGTGGTGAACTTCTTCTCTAGTGGGGATGTCAGGAAGTGACTTTGGGCTTCTCTGCCTGATGATTGTGCCCCATTTAACCTCTCGATTCAGGACGTGCCGATAGAGAAAGACGAGGCTGGCAACTTGCACATTGACCGTGTTTGGTGCATAGCGACTCAACATCCAGGCAAAATAGCTCTTCAGCTCATCCGCACTCAGATTATCTGGGCATCGGTTGAAATGTTTGGCTGCTTTCCATAAGTACTGGCGATAGGTTTCTATCGTTCTCTCTCGCATTCTTTGTAAGCGTAGAGCCTGGTCGTAAGCAGCAAGCAACTGCTTGAACTTCTCAAGTTCTTCTGCATTCATGGGAACATCCTCCTGTGGGAGCAATCGGGACATGAGCTGCAATCAGACGTTTCGCTGAATGCACTTGCTTCAGTGTCTTGATTGACCCAACCGCCCAACTGTTCAGCCAGGCCTAGTCAGAGAAAACTTCTGCTTGTATTAAGGCGTGTTGCCTAGGGCCCTGTCCCCCGTTGGCAGTTGCCTATGCTAACTTCATGAAATCTGCCGCGCAGCGGCTTGGTCCAACATAGAATATGCGGACCCGCATATCACGCGAAATTCGGCGATTGCTGCATATCCCACAGGAACTTGATATCTTCGATGGCTTGAGAGCCAAGGCTATGGCAGGCATCCCAGGGAATCGATCTGGTTCGATGAATGATATGTAGATTCAGTGTACCACGCTTTAACCACGCTTCATTGGCCTTGTACAACAAGGACCAGGGTAGTTCGAGCTAAGGGTGATTTTTCGGATCTAGAGATAGGTGAAGCCTGTATTTTGCACGGAGAGCGATTATTCGTTTTGCGTCTTCACTGCACTTGTGCGTCTGTATTCTGTTAACTCTCTGCAGAATTATGTATGGGTGATATGTGTAATTCTCTTTTGAGCTATTGTACTTGTGCCGCGAAGTAGGGTGCACGCACTTGCCAAGGGCCCTCGATTCCCCAGGCAGCAGCTATTATATTCATGTAGATATACCATGGCTGCGAGTCAACTCGATCCTGCTTATGTGCTGTTGCTAGGCTAATCTCGTACGGTATAGATTGCAATCCCCGTAAGCAAGTTTACCCAGCTAATACAACCCCCACTTAAAGGCTGCCAACTGCTATCTAGATTGTGGTCTATGATTCTGTCCAGCGCCTCGGTCTCTCCGTTTAAAGTCGATCTTCTGGGCTAATTATTCCTCCGGGTCCACGATTCAACACATGCGTGTAAATCATTGTTGTCCTGACGTCGGTGTGGCCCAGCAGTTCCTGGATCGTGCGTATGTCATAGCCAGCCTCCAGTAGGTGGGTAGCAAATGAATGCCGAAATGTATGGCAGCCTGCGGGCTTGCTCAATCCAGAGGCTAGTACGGCTTTTCTTACTGCCTTTTGGATCACACTCTTGTCTAGGTGGTGCCGTCCCTGGGTGCCAGTTTGTCGGTTTCTCCAGCGATACTGCTGGGGGAAAACCCATTGCCATACCCACTCCTGTGCTGCCGAAACGTATTTCCTTGCCAGGGCATCTGGTAGCAATAATTTGCCCCATCCCTCCGAGAGGTCTTTTGCATGGATGCTTTTCACCATTTTCAAATGATGTTGGAGAGGCTCAACAGGTCTTCCGGGAAGCACGGTTCTCCTGTCCTTATTCCCCTTCCCAGCCCTCACCGTTACTACCCGTCGTTCAAAATCCAGATCCTTGACCCTCAACATCATGGCTTCCTCAATCCTTAATCCAGTGCCATAGATCAACCTAACCACCACCGCCAGATGGGTGAGGAATTGGTGGATTTCCACCGTGTCCATTACCCTGGGACGGCGCAGGTGATGAAATCGAATGAAGCACCGTATCCAGCTTTCGTAGGTTTTCCCGGTTCTGGGTGCGTAGCGCCGCACCCTCAGTTCGTCTCGGAAACTCTCCAGCAGCTTTGGCCGCTGGGAGGATGAAGCGGGTACTTGTGTCATGCCATCAGTATTCCCAGCCTCCGCCCACTAACACCCCGCTCTTCCAAGCGCCAGGCGGCATAGCCCAAGGCTTCATCAATATCGGCTGCTTCTAGTTGCGGGTAGGCCTGCAGGATCCGTTCGCGGCTGTTGCCGCTGGCGATCAGCCCCACGACCGTGCCCACCGTGATGCGCAGCCCGCGGATGCAGGGCTTACCGCCCATCACGGCGGGATCGTGGCTGATCCGAATAAGTGCCATCAGTGCATCGTAGGCAGCTGCAGCCGGTTCGCCGCCCAAAGTGCGCCAACTGGCCCCAGCCCTGTTACCCCGGCCCTGGTAACCCATGCAAACGCTGATCTTTGCCCCACTAGGCACCGAACCCCATTTGGTAGCTATCGTTGGTGATGACCGTCATGCAGGACGCCCATGGATACCGCCAAGCTGTTTCTTTCAGGCCGCAGTCAGGCGGTGCGCCTACCGAAGCAATACCGCTTCCCTGGCAACGAGGTGGCGGTCAAGCATTTCGGCAATGGTGTGCTGCTGTTGCCGATCGACGATCCCTGGCAGATGCTGGAGGCTGGCCTGGAGGCCTTCGAGCCGGGATTTGTGCTCAGTCGTGACCAGCCCGAGCCGCAGATGCGCGATGCGATCGATCCATGATTCTGCTCGACACCAACATCTGCATTTACATCATTAATGCCAAGCCAGCTGCGGTTTTGCAGCGCTTCCAGCAGTACAGGATGGGCGAGATTGGGCTGTGCAGCGTGGTGGCTGCCGAGCTGGCCTTTGGTGTGGCCAAGAGCGGCTCGGCCCGCAACCGCCAGGCGCTGGAGATGTTTCTCGCCCCCTTGGCGATCCTTCCGTTTGATGAGCCGGCCTTCTGGGCCTATGGCGATCTCCAGGCTTACCTTGAGCGCCGCGGCACCCCGATTGGTTCGCTCGACACCATGATCGCCGCCCACGCCCTCAGCCAGCAGGCAACGCTGGTCACTAACAACACCCGCGAATTTGCCCAGGTGCCTGGCCTGCGCGTGGAGAACTGGGTGCCCCCTATTTCTTGAGCAGAATCGTTCATGGGGCGGATCCCGCTGAGTTCATCCCAAAAATCCCCCCCGCAGCTCCCCACACTCCCTAGCTGCAGATAACACCCCAGCGCCGCCAGCAATTCGGATTGATTCCAGCGCGCCATCAGCGCACCCAGTTCCGGAATGCCCCCCCCATTTCAATCTGCACTCACTGCTATCTAGATTGTGCCCTATTGGTCCGATCGACCCATCATTCTGTCATCTTAGCGCTAGCAAGAGAGTCTTCTAGGTACACTAACTAAGTTCGCCGGATTGCAGAGTGAAAATCGGTCCCCACCAGGAACTCCTGCGGGGCTCAATGACCAAGTCCCCATAGTGTATTGGATATTTGACATTGTTTCAGTAGTAAAATCGCCAGCTCTCGGACGACCGGGGGGAATCCTTCTGGAAAAATTAGCCCCAATGCACTCTGCGCTAGAAGCATCAATAGAAGCGACACATTTGCGAATTTCCGCTATTGCCCCCGTTGGGGTCGTTGGCGTCCAGGTTCTATCAGCTGTCAGAGTGTATCCCGCGCCACCGCTTGTCAAACAGCTCAGGGCATTAGATCCTGTATAAACACATTCCTGATAACCACCAGGAGTTGGCTGAACTCTTGCCCTTATGGTTTCAGACGACTCAAACAGAATCAGACCCGTTCTTGGTGTTAGACAGGCAAACTCCCCTGACCTGCTCGTAACACATCTTGTTTGACTCACCGCAGCGGGCGTGCGATCAAGCATTCCTAGACTGCGTCTGGATATGGGGATCCAGTCAGACGTTTCTGTCCCAGTTTGGGAAAATGTCCGGTGACTTATGCCATCTGAGGTTTCACCAATGCATACGATTTGCCTGCCAGCCCCAGTTGATACAGAACGGGTGAAACAAGATGGAGAGACAACAAATCTTGGCTGGCCTAGCCATCTCCATGAACCCATACCACCTGATTGGATAAATTGGGCGAAATGGCCATCGCTAGACGAGTTCATAAAGCAAGTTAGCAACCCACCAATTCGGGTACACGATGGATTCCCGTTTATTTGCCCTCTTGCATCTCCACTGCTTGCATTCGGCGGTGCTCCTAAATCTGTCCATACCCCGCCGGGAGGAGTAAACGCAGTAGGGCCGGATGGCGGCCGAAAGCTCTTGATGAATAAATGACCATTGTCTCCTCTCCCAAAACAATCAAAGCCTTCTGGCCCAGGGACACACGAGGTGGTGCTGGAAAGCCTGCCTCCCATCGTTCCCCAACCACCCCATGCAGATGAACTGTCAGCTTTCCATGAAAATTGAGCAGCTCCAAAGCGTGCATTAATTGCTACGCAGGTTAGTAAGTCTCTGAATCTAAAACAGTCAAGACTTGCTCTTGCAGGTCGTGAATCGAAGATTAAACTGCTGGC
>JBILDB010000204.1:0-4776 GCA_044352805.1 Cyanobium sp. | reverse complement strand
CGATCACCCAATGACGCATCGTTGTGGGAAGCGAAGACAAAGGGGTGAACACCTGACATTATTATCCCACTCTGTCCATCTGTCAGCCCCGCAGGGGCCAGCAGCCACGAACGGTTGCAAGATTTTTCCCAGGCCCTGTAGGAACTAGGTGGCACTGATACTGTCAAGCCTCACATAAACTTAATTCTCAAAAAAGGGAGTCAAGATGGGGGCAGACGACAAAGATGGGGCAGGTTCTACAGATCCCCGCAGCCTGCCCACTACCCGTCGCATCGCCCTGTTAGTCAAAGCCCTCAACGGGGCCCGACGCACAAACGAAGCCCTGGCCCGCTGCCGAGATGGCGAAGAAATGTTGGATGTGTTGGTCGATGCCTCCTCGCGGCTGGGCCTGGACCTGGACCGTGAGGATCTGCGCCATACCCCACCGATCCGAGATTGGATTTGGTGGAAGAACAAAGAAGCCGTACTGACTATTGGCGACAATAAACCGCGTTACCAACAAGATGGCGGCCAAGGTAAAGCCGAAGCCCCTAGCGATGGGCCAGGGGAACGCAAGCGGTTTTTGGGACTTTTCTGAAGCTGTCGATTTGTTGCAGCTCGCGGTCCTCAGACCGGCATCACTTGGCTAGCCAGGGGATCGGGAATCGACGCCGAGGGAGCTTCAAACGAGCCTTGGCGCACGAATTCGAGGCGCAACTTCAAAAAAGTGATGAAGCGTTCATCGGTTGAAACCACGGCGGCGGCGGGTCGGGGCACGGACTCGCTCTGGGCGGCCAGTTCGGGCGCCTCCAAAAACCGGGGACGACGCAACAACCAGAAATCGATGGCTTTCTGCTGTTCGCCGTAATGGCGCACCCGCTCACGCAGCACCTCCTCCAGGGGCTCCTCCACGGTGAGGAAAGCTTCACTGGCGGCAACGAAGTGGTAAAGCGTCATAGGGGGAGGCAGGAGTCAGGAGGACAGCATCACGCCGTCAGCAGGACCGCCGAAGAGCGCATCCCGTCGGGGATTCTGGATCAGGAACCGCATTTCCCGCACCGCCTGGCTCAGGCCGACCGCCAGGGCCCGGGCCACAATCGTGTGGCCGATGTTGAGTTCTTCCATGCCAGGGATGGCCGCCACCGGTTCGACGTTCTGATAAGTCAGGCCATGGCCGGCGTTGACCCGCAGGCCGAGCTGACGAGCCAGGGCAGTGGCTTCCCCGAGGCGATCCAATTCAGCAACCTGGTTGCCCCAGCGTGCCTCGGCATAGCGACCGGTATGCAGCTCCACCCAACGGGCTCCACAGGCGCAGCAGGCATCCAGCTGCCCCGGATCGGGGTCGACAAACAGACTCACGCCAATGTCCTGGTCCTGGAGCCGTCCCACCAGGGCGCCAAGGCTGGCGATCTGGGAACCCACATCCAGGCCTCCTTCAGTCGTCACCTCCTCGCGCCGTTCGGGCACAAGAGTCACCATGTCGGGCCGGATCCGCAGGGCGATGGACTCCATGGCATCCGTGGCGGCCATCTCCAGGTTGAGGCGGGTGCGAACGGTGGCGCGCAGCAACTCCACATCCCGATCCTGAATGTGACGGCGGTCCTCCCGCAGGTGAACGGTGATGCCATCCGCCCCGCCCAACTCGGCCAACAGGGCATAGGTCACCGGATCCGGCTCAACGGTGCGTCGTGCCTGACGAACGTTGGCGATGTGATCGATGTTGACCCCGAGACTGGCCATGGCATTGCGAAGGGGAGATCACCGTATCGGCCGCAGGTTCAACTGCCCGTCAAGGGGCCCGGTCGGCTGGAAGGGCCCCCTACTTTCAAGAGGATTCTTGTGAAGGCCTTAGCAGGTGTTGGCGGCGGATGCGACGGGGCAGGCAAACCGGAATCGGGAAGGCGTCCTGTGCAATGGCGTCAGCCCCTGGTTAGCGCCCCTGGCCATGGCTGTCACCCAGGACCTGGCCCTGCCGGCCTTCTTCAGTGCCATCAAAGTGGTTGGCCGTGAAAATCTGCCCAGCAGCGGTCCCCTGCTGTTGGCCCCTACCCACCGGGCCCGCTGGGATGCCTTGCTGGTGCCCCTGGCGGCAGGCCGCCGCGTCACCGGTCGAGACTGTCGCTTCATGGTTACTCTCGACGAAATGGCTGGGGTTCAGGGCTGGTTTCTGCATCGCCTCGGCTGCTTCCCGGTCAACCAGGGCCACCCAGGCACCGCCAGCTTGAGACTGGCCCTTGACCTGCTGGGCAAGGGTGAACAGGTGGTGGTCTTTCCGGAGGGTCGCATTCAACGGCGTGACGGCCCCATCACCCTCCAACAGGGACTGGCCCGACTGGCCCAGATGGCCCGCACCCAGGGATGGGAGGTTCCCGTTGTGCCTATCGGAATCGCCTATGCCAAGGAGGTTCCCCAACCTGGACAGCAGGCGGCGGTCTGGGTGGGAGCACCCCTCAGGGCAGAGGGGCAGGGTCGTCAGGGGGCCCGTGATTTCAGCGCAACCCTGGCCCTGGCCATGCGGTCGGCCGAGCAAGCGGCCAGGACCCTGGTAGGTCGGCCCATGGACCCCCCGTAAAGTTCAGCCCCGTCGAGCAAGCCCCTTGATCAGCCACTCTGTCGCCCCCCGGATGATTGGGGCCTGCGGCCGTGCCGCGGCGATTCTGGCCCTGGTGGTGACCCTGGTCCAGCCCAATCTCGTCCATGCCCAGGAGGACCGCCGACCGATGGTTGCCGGCGTGTTCGATGCCAACGCCGTCCGCTCCCTGATCGCCCGGGGGGACGCCGCCGCTGCTGCCGGCAATCTCCAGGAAGCCCGCCGTCTTTACGACCAAGCCCGTGACGCCGCCAAGCGTCTGTTGATTTTTTATCGAGATCTGAGCGGGGCGTTCCGGGGCCTCGACGCCCGCATCCCCCGCGAAATGGATGACAAGGGCCGCCAAACCTTGGATGTGCTGGTGGAGGCGAACATGCGCTTGGCGGGCCTGTTCCGGCGCCAGGGCCAACCGGAGGTGGCGGTGCCCCTGTTGGTAGAAGTTATTACCACCATGACCCCCTCCAGCGAAGCGGGGCGGAAGGCCTATCAGCAGCTTCGTGAGATGGGTTTTGTCACCACTCCTTACAACGTTCCCACCTCAGGCAACTGAATCCCGGGAACCCTGGACCGCTGGGCCAAGCTTTGGCTTGCGCCGTCCGCTTCCATAGCTTCTAGATTCCGTCAGACCCATTCAGTCCCACCATGGTGCATCCGGATCAGGTGAAGGATGCCATTCGCCATGCCCTTCCCGATGCCGCCGTTGAGGTGGAGGACCTCACCGGTGGCGGCGACCACTTCCAAGTGAAGGTGGTCAGCGGAGCCTTTGCGGGTCTCAACCGCATTCGCCAGCATCAACTGGTGTTCAACGCCTTGAAGGGCGAACTGGAGAGCGAGGCCATCCATGCCCTCGCTCTCCAGACCGCCCTTCCCCCAACCCCCCTCGCCCTCTGACCCCCGACCCAGCAAAGCCATGGAAGACCATGTCAAGCAACGCATCGAAGAGCTGATTGCCAGCAGCCCGGTGTTCGTATTCATGAAAGGCAACAAACTGATGCCGCAGTGCGGCTTTTCCAACAACGTCGTTCAAATACTGCACTCCCTTGGGGTACCTTTTGAAACGTTTGACGTGCTCGCCGATGGTGAAATCCGTAATGGCATCAAGGAATATTCAGAATGGCCCACCATTCCCCAGGTCTATGTGAAGGGTGAATTCATCGGTGGCTCGGATATCTTGATCGAGATGTACAACAGCGGCGAGCTACGGGAAAACCTCACCGTCGCCTTGGCGTCCTGATCGGCTAGCCAAGCCGCGCAAGCGATGGGCCGGGCGGATTTGCGCCTTGCTTTTGGCTTGGCTTGGCTTGGCAGGACAACGCAAGTGATGGGTCGGGTGGAATTTCCGTCTGACCCTCCAGGTCCAGGCAAAGCTTGGGGATCCAAGCCATTGTAATTGCAACAGCCTCAGTGGCGTCCGCTTTCAAAAAGCGTGCGAGGATTGCCGTCGGGACTCACAAATGCCGAGGGATCCAGGATCCAGCGTTCAATCAACTCCTCCAGCCGCCGCTGGGACTGGTGATCAAGCACCGATGTTCGGCGCAGGGCATGGAGGTAGCCGTCGGCATAAAGCCTGAGCTCCGATGGGCTGTGATACCTGTCAGCCAGGCTCTGGAGCGCATCGCAGAGGGATTGGAACTGCCGGATGGCGTCGGGATGTTGCAGCGCGGTCATGACATGGGCAAGCCCTTGCTCCCATTCTGCTACCTCAAGGGCGTGGTCGCGAATTTGTCCAATAGCGCAAGGAAGCGGGGGGACGGTTTGAAAGGCATCGCCTGATACTCAAAGGTCAGGTTTATTTCCGCTAATATTAACTCGATTTACTTTGAACCAGGAGCTGCCAACCCCTGCCATGGCTGAGCCGAATGCTAATGACAACGGCGGCCATCCCAAGCGGGTGTTGGTGGTCGATCCCCACGCCACTTTGCGGACAGTTCTTGCCCAGCGCCTTCGCCAAGATGGCCACATGGCGGCAGCTGTAGCCACGGCTGTCGAAGCGATTGAACTCTGCCAAGAACTCTCCCCCGACCTGTTGGTGAGCGCCGAGCTGCTGGAAGAAACCTCGGCCCTGAGGCTGGCCGCCCAATTGCATTGCCCCGTGATGGTGCTCACGGCTCGATCCGGATCAGAACCGATTGTTTCGCTGCTGGATGCGGGAGCGGATGATGTTTTGCGCAAACCGTTTGGCCTGGAGGAACTGGCCGCCCGCTGCC
>JBILDB010000203.1:0-4779 GCA_044352805.1 Cyanobium sp. | reverse complement strand
GGATGTGATGGGCTTCTCGATGGGGGGGCTGATCAGCCGCACCTGGATCCAATTGCAGGGGGGCCACCAGCGGGTGAGGCGCTTCACCAGTGTGGCCAGCCCCCAGCAGGGCACCCTGGCGGCCCAGGTGTGGCCCCGCTGGCCCCTGGCCTCGGTGGCCGACATGAAGCTGGGCAGCGACTTGTTGCGTCGATTGAATGGGGATCCGGGCCCCCTGGCGGCCATCGATTGCTGCAGCATTTATTGCGTCGCCGATGTGATGGTCGTGCCCGGCTGGACAGCCGTCTTGCCGGTCGGCCGTCGACTGGCCTTCCCGCTCCACCTGGCGCACCACGAATTAATGGCCCGGCCGGAGGCGGTTGAATTGGTCGCCAGCGAACTGCTGCGCCCCTAGCCTGCCGCTCGGCTTCAGGTTTTAGGACTTGGAGCGGTCCCAGGAGCACGTCATCAGGACTCGCTGAAGTTCAGAGAGGTTCACTCCTGGTCGATTTCGCCCAGCCAGGCCTCCATGGCTTCGATCACTGCGGCTGTGGTGGCCAGAATCGCCTCGGCCCCAGCCCGTAAGAGCTGCTCTTCGTAATTCCCCCTAGCCGCTTTAGCTTCAGCAGCGTGCAAGTGGGGCGGAGCCACTGCCAGGGCACGCCAGCGTTGTTCTGGCACCTCCTGTCGGGCCCGCTGCAGGGTGAACACATCTGTAACCGTGTCTCCCAGATAGGCCACCGGTGGGGCCAGGGGGCCAAGGCCTGGAGCCTCGTGGCGGCCCAGCAGCAAAGAGGTCAGCCTGAGAAGCCCTTGGGGATTGGGTTTGTCGGGGGCATCCCCCATGGCGATCAAAGGTGGATCGAACAGCCCCAGGCGTTGCTCCAGCACATAGCGGCAGGAAGGGGGTTCGGCGCCACTGACGAACCCCCAGGCAAGCCCTGCGTCATTAAGGCTGTGGAAAAATTCTGGAGGCACCAGCAAGGTTTCGTTGCCGATGAAGCCCTTCCAGCTGGCGGGATCCCCATGGGGGTCGCCGCCAAAGTAGGCCTCGCTGAAAACCGCGACAATGTCAGCAAAAGTCGGTAGGGGGGAGCTGGTGCCTCGGCGCCGCAGCAGTTCGAGGGAGGCTTCCCAGTCGTTGTTCCAAAGGCCCTCGCCCTTGAGGGCATCGATTTCAGCGGCTGTGGGGCGATAACCGCTGTAGTGATAAACGGTTTCACTGAGGGCGCGGCGGTAACTGCCGCCAACATCGCGGATGACGCCATCAATGTCGAAGAGAACCAGGGCGCGGGGACTCAGGGACCACTAGCGGCAGGGCTGATAGGTTAGGTGATTATCCTTCTGCCTTGAGCGCACCAACCATGACAGCAGCCGAGACGATCAGTGACGAGGCGGTATTTGCTGCCGCATTCGATGACGTCGCCGATCCGACGGCCGCCAGCGAGGTGACCCAAGGCCGCCCGGTGCTGCGCGGCGGCAGTGCCGCCTTAGCCACCGCCACCATTGATGAAGATGGTGTGCCCTCTGGCTACACCCCTAAGGCCGATGAGGGACGCTTCCTCCTCAAGATCCTTTGGTTGCCAGACAACGTGGCCCTGGCTGTCGATCAGATCGTCGGTGGCGGACCCAGCCCCCTGACGGCCTATTTCTTCTGGCCCCGTGAAGACGCCTGGGAAACACTCAAAACAGAATTGGAGCGCAAGAGCTGGATCACCGATAATGAGCGAGTTGAGATCCTCAACAAGGCCACCGAGGTGATCAATTACTGGCAGGAAGAAGGACGGGGTAAATCCCTGGAAGAGGCCAAGCTCAAATTCCCTGACGTCACCTTCTGCGGAACCGCCTGAGCCTAAACAAGGCCCCGGATAGTTGCAAAAATTCAATCAAAAAGCCGGCCTAGCGACCGGCTTTTTTGGTATTCAGCCAAGCGACTAAGTAAAACTTAGTAAGCAAAACTTGGCTTTATTGATTTTTTAGCTCAAATAGCCTTGGTGGCAGCTACCCGGACACGGGCCTGAGAAAGAGTTTGCAGGGCTTTTACCTTGGCGATGCTGGTCGGCTGATTTTCCAAAGCCGCTGCGGCTTGGATCGCCGCTTCAAGCTCCTTTTCGGCCTTGACGGAGTCGATATCACGGGCCAATTCGGCGCCATTAACAAGCACCGTAACTTCATTGGCATCAACTTCGGCAAAGCCACCCATCAAGGCAATCGACTGCCATGCATTGCCCTCACGCACCCGCAATACCCCATCGTCTAAAGCAGTGAGCATCGAAACGTGGCCGGTGAGGATACCCATCTGACCACTTGTGCTGGGAAGTATCACCTCATCGGCGACACCATCAAACACACTCTTGTCGGGGGAAAGAACCCTTAAGTTGAAGGTCATGATCAAGCCTTCGAGTCGGCGAGAATTTTTTGAGCTTTTGCCTTGACTTGATCGATATTGCCGACGAGGTAGAAGGCAGCCTCGGGAAGATCATCTAGTTCACCAGCAAGAATCATATTGAAACCCTTAATGGTGTCTTCTAGTTTGACGTATTCACCGGATTGACCAGTAAAGATTTCAGCAACAAAGAAAGGCTGGGAGAGGAATTTCTCGATCTTGCGGGCCCGGTCTACGGTGCGCCGGTCGTCTTCGGAAAGTTCATCGAGACCCAGAATTGCAATGATGTCCTGGAGTTCTTTATAGCGTTGCAGGGTAGATTGCACAGCCCGGGCAGTACGGTAATGCTCATCACCAACCACCGCAGGTTGCAGCATGGTACTGGTGGAATCTAGGGGATCAACCGCAGGATAGATGCCCTTAGAGGCAAGACCGCGACTCAGCACGGTGGTGGCATCAAGGTGGGCAAAAGTGGTGGCAGGTGCCGGGTCGGTGAGGTCGTCGGCAGGGACATAGACGGCCTGAATAGAGGTAATGGAACCTTCGAGAGTGGAGGTGATACGTTCTTGCAATTGACCCACGTCCGTACCCAGAGTTGGCTGATATCCCACGGCCGAAGGCATGCGTCCCAACAGGGCACTCACTTCAGAACCGGCCTGGACAAAACGGAAGATGTTGTCAATAAACAACAACACATCTTGCTTATTAACGTCGCGAAAATGCTCGGCCATTGTCAAAGCCGAAAGGCCTACCCGCATGCGGGCGCCTGGGGGTTCATTCATCTGGCCGTAGCAGAGGGCCACCTTGGATTTGGTGAGGTCGTCGGCATTGATAACCCCCGATTCCTTGAATTCCTCGTAGAGGTCATTGCCTTCACGAGTGCGTTCACCCACGCCTCCAAATACCGAAACACCACCATGCTCTTTGGCAATGTTGTTAATCAGCTCTTGAATAAGAACCGTCTTGCCAACTCCGGCGCCACCAAAAAGGCCAACCTTGCCACCTTGGCGATATGGAGCAAGCAGGTCGATTACCTTGATACCCGTTTCGAACACCTTGGGTTTGGTTTCCAGGTCGGTAAGCTTGGGGGCTTCCCGGTGGATGGGGGCCGTAGTAGTTGTGCTGACGGGGCCCTTTTCGTCTACGGGTTCACCAAGCACGTTAAAAATGCGCCCCAGGGTGGCCTCGCCCACTGGAACGCAGATCGGTGACCCCGTATCAACAGCGTCCATGCCGCGCACAAGCCCGTCGGTGGTGCTCATGGCCACCGCACGCACCCTGTGGTCCCCGAGTAACTGCTGAACCTCGGCGGTCAAGGCAATATCTTGGCCCGCTGAATTCTTACCTTCAATGCGCAAGGCGTTGTAGATCCTGGGCAGCTTGCCGGCCGGGAACTCCACGTCAAGCACCGGTCCAATCACCTGCTTGACGATGCCTTTGGTGCCGGAAGCGGCGGAAGCAGCAGCTGCCATAAGGAGGAAAGGGTGGGGACGCAGGACGCTGTTGGCAGATCTCCAGACCCGTCCAAAGCGGGGCAACCTTACCACCGGCCATGCCCCACTGGCCCGTTGGCTGGTGAAGCCGGCCAGAGATAGCAGTTCGGTCAACCGAACAAGCTAAAAGCCCCGTGGCAGAGGGCCGTTGCCATAGGTTGGCAATCGGGAGTTTCGAGTGCCAGCTTTTGCTGCTACCGGGGCCGAACCCAGCCCATGACGCCGGCCCCCGCCGTCGCTGGGGTGTTTCACCACTTGACTCCCGCGTCCTACGTTTTACGAACTCCATGGCTGCTGTTTCTCTCAGCGTCTCGACGGTTAAACCTCTCGGAGATCGGATTTTCATCAAGGTTTCCGAATCCGAAGAGCGCACCTCCGGAGGCATCCTTCTGCCTGATACCGCCAAAGAAAAGCCCCAGGTCGGTGAGGTGGTTCAGGTGGGCCCCGGCAAACGCAATGAAGATGGCTCCCGCCAGGCTCCAGAAGTGAGTATTGGCGACAAAGTCCTGTACAGCAAGTACGCCGGCACTGATATCAAGCTCGGCACAGATGAATTCGTTCTGCTATCCGAGAAGGACATTCTGGCCATCGTCAACTGAACGTTGAACTGAGCCTTTTCAACTGTTTAAGACCCTTTTCCCTTTCCCCACGCTTTACTTAAAATGGCAAAACGCATTATTTACAACGAACAGGCCCGCCGTGCCCTTGAAAGGGGCATCGACATCTTGGCCGAGGCAGTTGCCGTCACCCTTGGTCCTAAGGGTCGCAACGTGGTACTAGAGAAGAAATTCGGTGCTCCCCAGATCATCAATGACGGTGTCACCATCGCCAAGGAGATCGAACTCGAAGACCACATCGAAAATACTGGTGTTGCCCTGATCCGCCAGGCAGCCAGCAAAACCAATGATGCCGCCGGTGACG
>JBILDB010000202.1:0-4783 GCA_044352805.1 Cyanobium sp. | reverse complement strand
GGAGAGCGCCGAGCGCTTTGTAGCTGCCACCGGGGCGGTGGTCGTCTATGGAGGAAATCGGGCCTGCTACGAGTCACCTTCTTGAACATCAGCGCCAGCCTCCTCAAAAAAGATGGTGTTTCCGGCGCAGGTGGCTTGGTTTGGGCCCAGCAACCTGTCCACTTTTCTTTGCTGCAAACGCCTTTTTCTGAAGTGACAACAGAGAAGAGTTGCTGGTGAAGGGCCAGGAATCAGTTCTTTATCCCTTAGGCGGGAAAGGATTGTTGCCGTAGCTGTTCCGATTCCTGATCTGACCGTTAGGGCGATGGATGATGACATCGCTGCCTTTGTTGCGGGCAATTTGCTCAGCTAGTTGCCTGGCTTCTTCCTGAGTCTTCATTGCCCTGGCGATGTAGCGGGAATTGCCTTCTCCTCTGACGGCCCAGCCGTCTTCTTGCTTGACTACGTGCTGATGGTCGGCCATGGCGCTAATTGCAGATAGTACTAATATACTACCCTAGCCAAGGTGCGGGGAAACGGCGGCCGGGAGTGGCAACCGGCGAAGAACCGTTTTCTTGATCTTCTCGCCGGACTTCTCGGTGGCCAGGTCTAGCTCGTAACTGTTCTGCAGGTTCATCCAGAAAGCAGCCTCGACGCCGAGCCACTGTTCTAGGCGCAAGGCGGTATCGGCTGTCATGGCCCGTTTGCCGCTGATCAGCTGATAAATCCGATTGGAAGGCACATGCAGCTGCCGGGCCAGTTCGGCTGCCGACATGTTCAGCTCCTGCAACTCATCTGCCAGAATCGTGCCGGGATGAATGGGATAGACCGGGCGATTTTCTGTTTTGGTCATGGTGGTTCTCCCTCAGTGATAATCAACAATTTCGATATTGAATGGCCGTGGTGAGTGCTCCGGCCACTCAAAGCAGATGCGCCACTGCTGATTGATGCGGATGCTGAACTGCCCCTTGCGGTCACCGCCGAGAGCCTCAAAGCGGTTGCTGGGTAAGAGCATCAAGCCCTGGCGGGAGACGGCAGATCTAAGGATAAGTAGGCGCTTTTTGGCCTGCTCCTCGAAAGGCTGTAATTCCCTGACCCGCTCACCGTTGGCAAACCGCGCGGTGCGCTTGTCCCGGTACAGGGGCGGTGCTCTCTGCTCGTCGGGACCTTCCTGGTTTGCTTCATCGTCACCCGTAACCATGGGGTCAGCCTGCCAGTAACGACGCGCTACGTCAAGCGTTTATTTCCGGATGGAGGAGTCATTGATCGCAAGCCTGATGGGCCCAAAATCGGTTCTCTCGACAAATGAGTAAATTTTGTCGAGAGACTGGAAATGAACCCTAGTGCTTGCAAGGGGTTAGGGGTTTTGAATAGAGCGAACTCTCGACAAAACGGTCAATGACCGGAATCACCTCTCCGCCAGGAAAATCGAGCGGTTGTTGGAGAATGTTCGCGGCAGTCGGAACGAGACCCGCGACCGCTGTCTAGTGCTCTTAACGTTCCGTTATGGGCTCCGGGTCTCCGAGGCCTGCGGCCTGGCGCTGGAGCAGGTGGACGTCGAGAGCAGGGTTTTGCACGTTGCTCGGCTCAAGGGGGGCCTCTTCACCACGCACCCGCTACGCGGCGACGAGATCCGGGCCCTTAAGGCATGGCTGGTTGAGCGGGCTCGCAAGAAAGCCCCAGGACGGTCGTTCTTCCTCAGTGAGCGGCGCAAGCCCCTGCACCGCTCGACCGTCAACCTGCTGTTGCACAAATACGGCGAGAAGGCTCGGTTGCCGGTGGCCGTGCATCCCCACATGCTGCGCCATGCCTGCGGTTTTGCTCTCGCCGATCAGGGCGCGGACACTCGCCCGATCCAGGACTAACTGGGGCACCGCAACATTCAGCACACCGTCCGCTACACCGCCACCAACCCGGCACGGTTTGAAAAGTTGTGGCGGTAGTTATTCCATTCGACTTACTCAAAGAACTCCTCATCTACTTTCTTGATGTATAAAGTTTCTTCAATACGGCAGCCTATGCCGTGCCGTATCATCAGCCGAGTAAGTTGCTCGCCATCTATCAACACGATCCTTTTACTCAGTTGTGCGGCGGTCTCGCGAGCTGAGGGCGAAAACGTTGAGGCAGTAACAAACAATCCCTTGCTGGCCTTGAAGCGATCTAAGCTCCCAAAGAAATCGCGAATGGCTCCTGCTCCAACCGTATTGCTATCGGCATAACGCTTCGCTTGAATATAGATGCGATCAAGACCGAGCGGGTCTTGGTCGATAACGCCATCAACGCCGCCATCACTGGTGCCTCCAACAAGGGCTTTACTAATATCGGTGAACGATCCCCCACCATAGCCCATGCCTACTAGAAGCCGCACAACAAGGCTTTCAAAGAACGCAGGAGTGCCAGATCGTATTCGCTGAATGAGCTCATCCGCCAAAGCAGCCTCTAGTCGGAGATAAGCATTTCGCATGACCTCATCTGGGGTCAAGCTTGTTTCTAGGTCTTCACTCGTAGATATGACAGCGTCTCTAGCCTCCCGTTCATTCTGAATCGCCCTAAACTCTTGAAAGCTAGGGAACGCATTCAAGAACTTAATATCGATGCGTCTAGGTGGAGAAGTCAGAAGCTGGCGGCCTTGTTCAGTTAGTCGAAAATGCGCTCTCCTTGTCAGCTCCACAAGTCCGGCTTTGCCGAGATAGCTTTTTGCCCAGTGAACACGGTTGGCAAAAGTAGTTTGTTTTCCTGAAGGCAGGAGTTGAGAGCGTTCTTCATCAGACAAAGCAAACTCGTTAGCCAGAAGCTCTATTACATCATTAACTCTTACCTCGCCTACAGCTGCGGTTTTCAAAACCGGAAGCATCAAAGTCTGAAAATCTGGGATCGACACAGGAAGCCCTTTGTCATGTGTAAAGGGTACAGGAGTGAGTATCCCTCTATAAACTGGCAGGAATTCGTTGAGCGATAAATAACGGGTGGCGTTGGTTATGCCCCTGCCCTGAGGGCTGGCCCTGTTGACCGCCACTATGAACCCTAAAACCAGTTGCGCCCTTGCCATGCCTCTGACAACCGCCGAAATCGGCACCCAGCTGCTGATGGACAGCAAGGTCAACCTGCAGCAGATCGCGGCCCGCATCACAGCACGGGTCTTCGCGGCAGTGCACTAGCCGGTGCGCGGGCCTGCGGTGCGAGCAGTGCTGCAGAAGCTGCTGGCGGTGCTGGATGCGACCATTCCGGATGGGGTGAACTGAAGCGCCGGGTTGCTTCCCTGCCCTGTTCTGGGCCCCTGCTGGCTGTTTCCCCGGCGGATGAGGCGTTGGCGGAATCTGGGCGGTGCTTGCGGTCCGTCAACCCCCTGCCCGCTCCATTCGCGCCGCTGCGCGTCGCTCCCGTGTTGGGGGTGTGACGGCCCGCCTCCAGGCACCGCCCCTGCTTCCTTCGCCCCCGATCCGAGGGGTCACAGACACAGAAGGAAGCCAGACCATGACACAGGAAACCAAAGCCACCACCTGTGCCCCCAAATTCCAGCTGGTCCAGATCGTGGCCACCCCTGGAGCCATTTGCACCGAGGACAAAGCGCTGAACAATCAGGCCCTGGTGGAGGGCGAACGTGACCTGTCGGCCTATGCGATTGACGAGAGCAGGCACGCCAAGGGATATGGCGACAACTGCCTCTGGATCATCACCGAGCGCAACCGCAGCTTGACCACCTTCCTGCTGCCCGACGAGAACTGACCCCTGCCCTCCCCCGTGTCGGGTGCCTCCGGCACGGGGTTTTCTACAGCGGGCAAAGGGTTCAAGGAGAACCGAACAACAGCGCTTCCATGTCCCGTGCGCCCTGCAGGACGTGGATGACCTCGATCTGCTCCGGCTGCAGGCGGTAGAAAATCAGATAATCGCCATGGACGCAGCGGCGAATCCCGAAGCGCTCGTAGCGCGGCACCAATGGGTAGCCCCTGCGATTGTCGGCCATGGCCAGGCAGCGATCCAGTAGCTCCTCAACGAAGCTGACCGCCCGGGTGGGGTTGTCGCCGCCCCGCCCCGCCCCGCCTCGGCGTCGGCCAGGCCCAGGGCGATGGCGCCGTCGAGCCGCTCCAGACGACGCCCCCGCTCCATCAGGCCGCGCATGGCCTGCCATCGGCAAAGACTGCTGCGATTTTGGCACCAAGCCCGCGGGAGGCGCCGGTGATCAGGGCGCGTTGGTTGGCGAGGCTGAAGCAAGTCATGTAGCCCGGCATCGGGTCGTTTGGCCATCTATTGAATAACCGCCTGGTCACTCTGAATAACTGCCTGGTCACCCCTCCCCCACCTCCCCCGCCCGCAGCCGCAGCGCCCAGGCATCGAAAAAGGTTTTGGCGCAGCTGGCCAGGGGCACCGCCAGCAGCAAACCCAGCAGTTCACCCAAGCCCAGCAGGCTGCCGATGCGGGCGCCGATGGGCAGGCAGATCAGCAGCCAGGCGGGCTGCAGGCCAACGATGCTGCCCATCAGGCGGGGCTGGATGATCTGATCAACCACCTGGCCGACGGTGATTGCCGCGGCCAGCACCTCCAAGCCCTTGCGGGGATCTTCGAGGGCCAGCAATAGGCTCACCACCACAATCGTTAGGGCGCTGGCATAGGGAATCAAGGTGGTGAAGCCGATCGCCACGGCGAACAGCACCGCATAGGGAATGCCCAGCAGGGTGAACACCACCAGCTGCAGGGCGCTCAGGATCAGGGCCAGCAGCACCTGGCCGGCGAAATAGCCGCTGAAGGTGCGATTGAGGGTATTGAGCACCAGGGGCCGCACCCGGGCCGGCAGCCACTGGCCCAG
>JBILDB010000201.1:0-4800 GCA_044352805.1 Cyanobium sp. | reverse complement strand
GTCAGGCCCAGCCCCAGCCCCAGGGCCAGCACCAGGCTTAAGAGGGGCAGCAACAGCCGCCGCAGGGGGCCAGGGGCGGAGCGGCGGGGCAGGGAGGCGGACATCAGCGCAACGAATACAGAGAGAGGAAGAAGGCGATCGCCAGGGCGAAGCCACCAAAAATGAGCACGTTCTTCTGGCCGGGGGTGAGGCGGTTGACGCCTAGGCCGTAGTTGAGATTTTCCTCGAAGCCACTGGCTTTGTTCCGGGGCCCGATGTCCTTGAAGGCCACCACCCGGCTGCGGCAGACCGGGCAGCGGAAGCTGATGGCATCCAGTTCCAAAAATGGGGTGCCAGCTTCGATACCCAGCTTGCGCACCCCTTCGGCCGGGTCGTAGACGAAACCACAGCTGCGGCACTCGAAGCGGTGGCTGGCCGGATCAATGGCTGCTTCTGCGGCCGAATCGGCAGCGGGAGCTGGGGCCGAATCTGGGGTGGTGGCGGGCTCGGTGGCGGTGGCTGGATCGGTGGCGGTGGCAGTTGCCTCGGCGCTGGAGCCGTCGGTCGCGCTGGCGGGCGGGGGGCCATCAGGCTGGGGCATGAGCCGATCCTCGCCAGGTTGGGGATCGCCCGGGACATCGCTGCTCATGCGTTGGCGCTTCAGGGCGCTCAAACTCTATCCAGCCCCCCCGACCCAAGGGCCATGCACCCACAACGGGCTTGCAGATGTCAGACTGCCCGCCAGATCGGACTTGCTCAACGATGTTCGTGCTCCCCGGTTACGACGCTTTCCTGGGGTTCCTGCTGATTGCCGCTGCCGTCCCGGTGCTGGCTTTGGTCACGAACAAGCTGCTCTCCCCCAAGAGCCGCCAAGGCGAGCGCCAGCTCACCTATGAGTCCGGCATGGAGCCCATCGGTGGCGCCTGGATTCAGTTTAATATTCGTTACTACATGTTTGCCCTGGTCTTCGTCATTTTTGATGTCGAGACTGTCTTCCTTTATCCCTGGGCCGTGGCTTTCCACCGACTCGGCCTGCTGGCCTTCATCGAGGCCCTGATTTTTATCACCATTTTGGTGGTGGCCCTTGCCTATGCCTGGCGCAAGGGCGCCCTCGAGTGGAGCTGACCCGGAGCGCCATGACTTTGACCCCTTCCGATTCCCCTTCCGTTGCCGCCCTGCGGGACCTGCGGGCCGCTAGCTGTGGTCCCGTCGGCGCCCCCGCCGTCACCGCCGATCTCTCCGAGAACATCATCCTCACCAGCCTGGATGATCTCCACAATTGGGCCCGGCTCAGCAGTCTCTGGCCCCTGCTCTATGGCACCGCCTGTTGCTTCATCGAATTTGCGGCCCTGATCGGTTCCCGCTTTGATTTCGATCGCTTCGGATTGGTGCCCCGCTCCAGCCCCAGACAGGCCGATCTGCTCATCGTGGCAGGCACCGTCACGATGAAGATGGCCCCGGCCTTGGTGCGTCTCTACGAGCAGATGCCCGAGCCAAAGTATGTCATCGCCATGGGGGCCTGCACAATCACCGGCGGCATGTTTTCGGCCGATTCCACCACCGCAGTTCGTGGCGTCGACAAGCTCATTCCTGTCGATCTTTACCTACCCGGATGCCCGCCCCGGCCCGAAGCCATCTTTGATGCCGTTATCAAGCTGCGCAAGAAAGTGGGTAATGAAGCCCTGGCGGAACGGGGACTGTTGCAACCCACCCACCGCTACTACACGATTCCCCACCAGATGAAGTGGGTCGAACCGATTGTTAACGGGGCCTATCTGCGTGCCGAAACCCAAAAGGCTGCCCTGGCGGCGGCGGCCGGATTGCCCTTGTCGGTAGCGGCGTCACCCCAGGCCGTTATCGCCGAGCCCCAGGCCCCTTCGCCCTGAGCCAACCCAGGCCCTCCCAAGCACCATGCCCGCAGAGACACCCCCAAGCTCAGATTCCTCAGCGTCCCCTGCCAGCGAGGCCGCAACTTCTTCTGGGCCAGAAGCTTCGCCACTGGCGGCTCCAACGGCCGGCCCGGTAAGCAGCTGGCTGGTATCCCAAGGTTTCGACCATGAGGTCCTGGGGGTAGACCATCTCGGCATCGAGACCCTGGGCGTTGAAGCGGCCTTTCTGCCCCTGCTCGCCACAGCCCTCAAGGCTTCGGGCTTCGACTATTTGCAATGCCAAGGGGGCTATGACGAGGGACCGGGCGGTCGCCTGGTCAGTTTTTACCAATTGATCAAGCTGGCCCCCCTGGCCAATGCCATTGAGGCCTTGGGCGATGCCGAGGGGCCCTTGCCTGCGGCAGTTCGTCCCGAGGAGGTGCGGCTCAAAGTATTTCTGCCCAGGGATGGCGCCCTCACGATTCCGAGCCTCTATGGCATCTGGCGCGGTGCCGATTGGCAGGAACGGGAAACCTTCGACATGTTTGGCATTCAGTACGAAGGCCATCCCCACCCCAAGCGTTTGTTGATGCCAGAGGACTGGAAAGGCTGGCCTCTTCGTAAGGATTATGTGCAGCCCGATTTTTACGAAATGCAGGATGCTTATTAGTAGGCCGCTTATTGCTGGTGTGCTTATTTATAAGACGCTGAGTAGATAATTATCTGCACCAATTTCGATTAATTTAGGGATTGGTCCCAGGCACAAATTCACCCATAACCTTTTTTTCCCGTTCTAGTTCCAATTGATTCAGCTTATCCACGGCTTCCGTGGCGCGGTTGATGGGTTCGCTGATGGCGGGCTTTGCCGTGGGGCTTGGCTGGGTGGGGCCTCCATAAAGGCGCTGGATTAGGAAGCCAACTATGGCCAGGGTCAGCAGCAGGCCGATCAGACGCATCAGGGAGTGGATCGATTAGGTCCATCTTGACGTCAACCTTGCCCTCACTGCCCAACGGCTCCGCCAGCAGGGGATCCACTGGCTATTGCAGCTCTGGGACCGCTGGGTTCAATCGTGGCGGTGTTTGCGGTAAAACCGCATCACTGCTTTGGCCAAACTGGCTGGCTCATGCCGCAAGGTGGCACTGGGCCTGGCCCCCTGCAGCGGCGCCCGCATCACTTCGTAGCCCTCTTTTTTGAGACTGGTCTCATCGCAGCTGACAGGGGTAGCGCCGTGCAGTCGGTAGTGGTCGAGCAGGTGGGAGTTGCCAAGATCCTCCTGGGCCAGCACCGCATCGAAGAGGCGCTCGTTGACCCCCAGGCTGGCCAACTGGGCCTCGATCGCCCGCAGGTGGCCGCTGACATCGAGGCCATCGGTTTCTCCCGGTTGGGTCATCAAATTGCAGATGTACAGCCGCGGTGCCTTGCTCAGGCTGATCGCCTTCACCAATTCGGGAACCAGAAGGTTGGGCAGCAGCGAGGTGTAAAGGCTGCCGGGGCCCAGCACAATCAGTTCGGCATGGGCAATGGCCTCCAGGGCCCGCGGCAGGGCTGGCGGGCGTTCCGGCGTGCAGCCCAGCCGCACGATCGGGCTGGTGGCTTTGCCGATGCGTGATTCCCCCTCCAGCCGCTCGCCGTTTTCCAGAATCGCCCAAAGGCGCACATCGGCATTGGTGGCCGGCACCACCTGGCCCTGCACCGCCAGAACCCGGCTACTAGCGGTGATGGCGGATTCAAGGCTGCCGGTAATGGCGGTGAGGGCCGTCAGAAAAAGATTGCCAAAGCTATGGCCCTCCAGGCCACTGCCCGCCTTGAAGCGGTATTGGAACAGGCGGGTGAGTAGCGGCTCTTCGCGGGCCAGGGCCGTCAGGCAATTGCGGATGTCGCCGGGGGGTTGGACCCCCAGCTCCCGGCGCAGCACCCCACTGCTGCCGCCATCATCGGCAACGGTGACGATGGCGGTGATGTTGCCGCTGTAGCGCTTCAAGCCACTCAAGAGGGTGGCCAGGCCGGTGCCGCCACCGATGGCCACAATGCTGGGCCCGCGGCTGAGTCGCCGCTGGGCCAGCAGGGCATCCACCAGGTGGGTGTCCTTTTCCGGGGCCAAGGCCTGCTGGATCGAGCCAAAGCTGCGGCTCTGGCCCAGCCAGACCAGACCCCCGCCCAGGACCAGTACGAGGGGGCCGGTGATGCCGCGGGGCAGCACCTTGGTGACCTGGCCCAGACTCCAGCGAATCGCTTCCAGGGTCCAGTAAATGGGTTGCAGATCGGCCCAGACCGCAGCGCCCAACAGGGCAATAAGCAACCCCAAGCCGGAGGTGAACATCCAGCGTTTGACCACCAGGCCGGGCTGCAGCCAGCGCACCGCCCGCCTTGAGCGGCTCATCAAGTCGGTTTGCCGCATCTGCCCCCGTCCCACCCAACTTGGACGCCGGGACCTCCGTTTGACACGCTCGGCGGGGCCTCGGACGGGCAAGGTCGGAGCGCGGGGCGCGGCGGATCTTGACTCGACTCTACGAAGCTTGCGGCAAGGGATGGTGAGGGGGTGCGGCACAGGGGCCAAGATGGTTCTGTTGAAAGTCCTTGAGCGCCCGCAGCCGTGATCAATCGGGTCCGCCGGAACGCCCGTCACCGCCTTCTGGATCGCCCCCCAGCCCCCAGGCCCCTGGCCGGCAGTCCGGACCCGCAAGGCAGCTTGCCGGTGGCCGAGCTGGATGGGGTGACCATGCGCTGGGGAGAGCGGCTGGTCTTGGACCAACTGCATCTGCGGGTCGAGGCGGGGGAACGGCTGGTGGTGGTGGGACCCTCCGGGTCGGGCAAGTCAACGATCTTGCGCTTGCTGGCGGGTTTGCTTTTGCCCAGTTCCGGCAGCGTGCGCCTGCATGGGGTGCCCCAGACCTATCTGCGCCTGGACCAGCGGCACCCCCCGGATGTGCGGCTGGTGTTTCAGAACCCGGC
>JBILDB010000200.1:0-4803 GCA_044352805.1 Cyanobium sp. | reverse complement strand
CAAGAGCATCTGGCAGCAGAGGTGCTGCGCTCTTTTGTCCTCGATCTGCTGGTGGCAGCCGGCCTCACCCGCCGGCCGCAGACGCTGCCCTTCGCGAGCATTGGACCGCTGTTCAAGGGCCGCAGCACCCTGATGGAGCTGCTGGAAAACGCCACCCGACCCATGGCGTTGATCGGCCCAGGCGGTGTGGGCAAGACCCGCCTGGCGATCGAGCACGCCTGGCGACAGATCGGCCGCTGCAACGCGGTGCTGCTGGTGAGCGCCGGCAGTGTGGAGGCGCTGAACCGCAACCTTGCCGGCCTGTGCAACCAAGCGGCGCTCGATCTGCCCGAGCAGAACCTCACGGAAGAAGCCGCCCAACGGCAGGCGGCGCTCCACTGGCTGCAGGCCCACCCCGGCTGGTTGCTGATCCTCGACAACGTCGACACCCTCGAGGCCGCGGCCGAGGTGGAAGCCCTGCTGCCCCAGCTCAATGGCGGCCAGCTGGTGCTCACCACCCGCCTGCGCAACTGGAGCGCGGCGCTGCAACTCCAAGAGGTGGAGGTGCTCACCCCAGAGGACGCCACCGCCTTTCTGCTGGAGCGCACAGCCGGCCGGCGCCGGCAGGCGGCAGACGACACCAGCGAGGCCCGGGCGATTGCGGTGGACGACCTGGGCGGCCTGGCCCTCGCACTGGAGCAGGCCGGCGCCTACATCTGCCAGCGGCGCCTCAGCCTGCGCGCCTACCGCAGCCAGTGGCAGAGCAACCGCCAGGTGGTGCTGGCCTGGAATGATTCACGCTTGACGCAATACGACCGCAACCTGGCCACCACCTGGCTCACCAGTTACCAGCAGGTGAGTGAAGCGGCCCGCACCTTGCTGCGGCGGCTGGCCTGGCTCTCACCGGAGCCGATACCTGAGAGTCTGCTGGATATGGATGTACCCGGAGCCCCGGAGGCAGCCGGCGATGGCTCGGAGGCGATCAGCCAGCTAGAGGGCTTTTCGCTGCTGAACCGTTCGGCGGAAGCGCCCACCTTCTCGGTGCATCGCCTGGTGCAGGAGGTGGGGCGCCTCTGGCAACAACAGCTGAACGAGCCCGAACCGAATGAACTGGAGCCCGCCTTGCGGTGGCTCAATGCGGCGTTTGTGGGGAATCCACAGGATGTGCGCAGCTGGGCGGTGTTGGATCCCCTGGCGCCTCATGCAAAGGCGGTGGCGGGATTTGCTGATCAGGCAGGGATCACGGATCAGACTGTCGGGCTGATTAGTCAGTTGGGATTACTGGTTTTTTGTAAAGCGGCCTACAGCGATGCAGAACCGCTGATGGCGCGGGTGGTGGAGATCTTTGAGAACAGCCTTGGCAACGAGCGACCCAATGTGGCCACCGCCCTCAACAACCTGGCTTCGCTGCTGCAGGCCACCAACCGGTTGGCGGAGTCGGAACCGCTGATGGAACGAGTGCTGGCGATCGATGAGGCCAGCTACGGCAATGAACATCCCGAGGTGGCCACCGATCTCAACAACCTGGCGCAGCTGCTGAAGGCCACAAACCGCCTGGCGGAGGCGGAGCCGCTGATGCGCCGTGCCCTGGCGCTCAATGAGGCCAGCTATGGCAACGACCATCCCGAAGTGGCCACTGCTCTCAACAACCTGGCGCAGCTGCTAAAAGCCAGCAACCGGCTGGCGGAGGCGGAGCCACTGATGCGGCGAATGGCTGAGATCCTGATCGCGTTTTCGCAGCAGGGTTTTCAACATCCCAACCTTGAGGTAGGCCTCGCGAATTATCTATCGCTCCTCCAGGTTCTCGGCCTCACTGAATCTGAGATCCAGGCCAAGCTTCAGAGCCTCCAGCCCCCACCCTGAAGCCCATCAGTCTTGGTCGTTCGCCAACGTTACCACCGCCAAAAGCAACGACCGTTTACCCGCCGCCTCCAACTCAGCAACCCCTCAAGCCTCGGCTTGGATAAGCCGCCGATGCCTCCTCATCCGCTGATCGTTATCCTCCTCCAACAGCGCCATCTCCTCCTCCCCATAGGGAACATCAATCCAGCCCCGAGTAATGAAACGCCCTTCAGCCGCCGAACGCCGCATCACCCCTTTAGCTGGCGTCCAATTTAGTAGTTTAAGTCCCACGGCACCCCCAACCGTGGGAGAGGCACGACCACCGCAGCCAGCAATTGCCTACGCGCCTGCGAGCACGAGTAGCTCCGGGGTAGGAGTCGGCGGATCAGTTCAAGCCCAAAGACCTGGAGGTGCTAATGGCGGCACACTGCAGTTCACGCAGTGATCACCCCATCCAGTTAAGTCAACTCAACCCACCAGACACGCTTCCATTTCCCTGAACCATGCCCCGGCGCCCAGGACCAAAGCTAATCAAGTTTACGGATCGCCCATCGACGATTGAGCCATCAGTGTCAGCAAGAACTGGAGTCGGGCTCGATTGGTGGGATTGGGGTCGAGTTGGACTCGACCGGAAAGCAATGCTGCTTGATCAAGGCGCTCAAGGCATCGTCCCTGGCGTTGAGCTTCGCGAGCCTGTCGTTCTCGCGCCATGGCCTCCGACCGACTTCGTCTACAGCTGCTCGATCTCGCTCAACTTCAAGTTCAATCGCCGCTCGTAATCGGGATCGCGACGCCAGTTCAGCGTCGCCCCTAGGTGGCGCGCTGTATTGGACCATTCAGACAACCACTGTCGCCACCGAGGCAGCGATGAGAGGGATGCCCCACTGCTGCTGGAGGCTGATGCTCTGGCTGGCGAGGGTGATGTGGTCATAGGAGGAGAACAGGGCGATCAGGCCGAGGACAAAGCCGCCGATAGTTTGGTTGAGGCCGAGGCGGTCGAGGCTGAGGCACCAGAGGCGCTGGTATTAGGGTTTGCGCCGCGACCTAAAGCGCACCAAGCCGACTGGCTAGCCAGCAACTATCCACAAGGGGGGGTGGAGATGGCATCAGGGCCCTTGAAGCATCAGCGCCTTGTCGCGGGATAGGCCTCCTGGTGCACGTAAGAGGGGGAACCTCTCGCAAAATCTGTCCATTAGCTTTTGGACAACCCTCGAAAAGTCAATCGGGGCGACAGGATTCGAACCTGCGACCTAGTGCTCCCAAAGCACCCGCGCTACCAAGCTGCGCCACGCCCCACCACCTGCGCCACCGAGGCCGAGATCCACCGGGCGAACCACAAGCTCAAGGGAGCCATCCTCCCAACCCGCCATGTGCACGCAAGGCACGTAATCCACCAGAGGCAGCGGCAACCATCAGGCTTCCATGGCTTCCTCAAGACTCCAGATCGCCAAGATGAGGCCCACCCTGGGGTGGTGAGACCTGGAGGCGACTTTGACCCCTTTGAGCCGGTTTGGGCTTTGGACTCAGGGGCGGCTTCCTACTGCTTGAGATCAACATTTCTAGGCTGAACGCCGAGCTAGCACTAATCGCCGGGTTGTTCCGTACATGAGAAAGGCCAGCCCAAAGGCGATCAGACCTTCGGCGATGTCGATCCACATCGGGATCGACGTCTGACAAGAGAGTGAAACCGTGAACAGGGTCAACACCCTCAAAAGACCGCTCGCGATTCCGCAGCCCGCACTCATCAACAGTTGGGGAACCAGCCAGAGAAACCAGATCGAACCTCCCACCAGAACCAAAACCCCCACCGCCTGCAGGCCAATGGCGAGCTTCCTGTCCAGTCTCACCCTCTTGCGCCCCATGGGAAGCTTTACAGCGAGCAGACCAGGAACAAGGCCCACACCTATTGCAAGCAATAGCCAATTCACTCAGTTAATTGCTCAACAGGTGTGTGCGTATCTCTGGATAACTCCTGACTAGGGAGTCCAAGGTGGCGAGGGTGGCTTCTTGTTCAATAACCGTAGCGATGATTAGCCGATCAAACGGATCGCGGTGAATGTCACTGAGCTCCGTAGCCTTGACGCAGGCTGCGGTTTCCAACGGCAACAGAGTGATGCCAGAGGGCTCCAACGCCTCATCGATCCACTCCTGCACGGGGCAAGGAAGGATCAAGCGACCTTTCTTATGGGCCAAAGCCACCTCAATGCAGGACACAATGCTGACAGCAAGGCATTCCGTGGTTTCAAAGGCTTCCTGCCAGTCCACTGGATAACGATCGACTTCTTGATTGATGAACCAGAACCAGATGTGCGTATCAAGCAGGATCAATTCAGACCATCCCAGTCCAGCTCTTCTGCGATGGGTTCGATGAGTTCACCTCGAGTCTCCCCCTTCCCCGCAATTCGGGGACTCGGGTGACGACGGCCCGCTGGGCTGATTCCCTCCTCCACAAGGGTCACCTTCACACGTGCAGGACCAATCGGATGGTGTTTACCGAGCCAGGTGAGCACTCCATTGGAGTAATAAGCCTCGTAGCTCTGTTGCATAGCCCGGAGGAATCCCATCTCTCTTGATTCTGCCGCCATCGGTCGCCGCCGGTTGTCCTCCCGAAACCCTCATAGGTACCCCGCCAGATCCGCCAATGGAATCGAGTGGAACCCAATGGGCCTAAGGGGTTTGGGCTGGAGGCTAAGCCTTGCGAGCAGGCCCCCAGGTGCCAGCCACTTTCCTCAGCCAGCCAGCCAGCCAGCCAGCCCAGGCGCAGCCGCATCATCAGCCCGCGCCCCGCGGTTTTTTGGAAGACGGGTATTTGCGGCGGTAATGCTGGCCGGCCCTCAGAAAGCCAACCCAGCGCCAGCGATGAAGGGTCCTCTCGCTCACGGCCAGGGCATCGGCCGTCTCGAGTTGCATCCGCCAGGGGGTGGTGCTCATGGAAACCACGGGGTGATCCCTGCACAGGGCGTGTCGGGAGAGGTTTTGATC
>JBILDB010000199.1:0-4810 GCA_044352805.1 Cyanobium sp. | reverse complement strand
GGCTCACGCCTGTGACCATCACCAGTCCAAGCTTGACGCCAAGGCCAATCAGGCTGCAGAGCAGATCCTGCTTGCCCAGGTGGGCGGCCCCCACCGCCGCCCTGGGTCTGGGGGCCCCGGCGGCGGGTGCCTTGCTGGCGCCGGACTGGCGGGTCCGTTGTCGGGACGCGCTGCCGGCGGGATGGGAGTGTTCGCTGGTGGAGGAACGTCCCGAACGGCGGCGGGATTCAGGGGCGGAATCGAGGGATCGGGGGGAACGGGATCGCACCGGACTGGCCTCTGGTCATAAGGGACCGCTTCTAGCGGGCCCAGGTCCCATTGCCAAGGCCCCCGACCTCAGGCTTTGTAGAGACTGAAGCAAAGCCGAACGGCAAGCACCCCGGCGTGGGCGGCCACCACCAGGGCGATCATGATTTGGGCCTGGGTGAGCGAGGTGACCATGTCTTGCAGATAAAAACGGACCGCCCCATTCTTCGGCCTTAGCTGGCTACGGTCCAGCCTTCGCCGTGGCCCTGTCACAGCTCTTGATGGCATCGCCCTCCCCCGCCCCCCGGGCTACGGCCCTAGAAATCGGGGCCCTCGAAATCGGGGCCCTCGACCTCAACAGCCTGGCGCCATTGGCCCAACGGCCGGCCCAGGAGCTCCTGGCCCTCTCCGGCCAGGTGCAGCTCTCCTTGGAGTGGCCCCGTCCGCCCGAAGATCCCCGCGAGCTCTCCGAAATCCCCGAGGTGCGGTTGTGGTGCCTTAGGGCCGATGCTCTCTATCCCTGGCTGCCCCTGGTGCTGGAGCGGAGCCAGGGAACCCTGACACGCCATGTGGCGATGCTGCTGCCCCACAGTTTCAGCCGCACCGAGGGCATCCGCTTTGCCCCCGACAGCCTCGAACTGTGGATCAGCCATCGGCTCTTCCTCTTGGACCACTGGGCCCGGGCGGAGGGTCTGGACTGCCGCCAGGGACTGGGCCAGATGGCGGCCGTGCTCGGCTTTGAGCTGGCGCCTTCCTTCTGGGAGGCCCTCAGCGGGTCCTGACGGCGTGGCCAGCCAGTCCCGCCGCCAGGTCCAATGGTCCCCTGAGCAGGGGGCGCCGCGGCCCCGGGTGGGTTTGCTGGCGCCCAGTCGGCTGGAGGGGACCTGGCCGATGGCCATCGACAACTGGCTATTGGACAACGCCTTGGCGACCAGGGCCGCCGCCAGCGCTGCAGAGCTCGCAGCTGGGTGCCTGCCAGCTGCCCTGGCGGGCACGCTGCGGCTTTACCAATGGCCGCGACCTACCCTCTCACTGGGTTTCCATCAACAACGCCTGCCGGCCCATTGGCTGGAGTTGGCGGCCGCAGGCGTGCTGGATCTGGTGCGCCGCCCTAGTGGTGGCAGGGCCGTGTTGCATGGGGGCGATCTCACCTATGCCCTGATCTGGCCCTCGCCACCCCCCCAGCGGGCTGAGGCCTATCGGCGGTCATGCCGGTGGCTGCAGCAGGGATTCGCAGCCATCGATCTGCCGCTGGGATTTGGCGAGGCCGCCTTCAACCGGGATCGGGACAGTTGCTTTGCCACCAGCACCGCCGCTGACCTGGTCCATGCCGATGGCAGCAAGCGCATCGGCAGCGCCCAGCTCTGGCGCCGCGGCGCCCTGCTGCAGCACGGCAGCATCTTGATCGAGCCGCAGAGAGCCCTCTGGCGCGAGCTCTTTGGCGTCGATCCCCCCGTTCTGCCCGACCTACCGGTGACAACGGCGGAGCTGATCACCCTGCTGGTGGCCCAGGCCCAGCTGCATTTGCCCCAGGCCGAAACGGACCAGGGCGTGGAACTGGTGACGCTGGAGCAGGCCGCCATGCCCTGGGAGGCCATCGCCGCCCAGCGCAGCGCCTATCAAGTCGTTGGCGCCTCAGCCCCCTGAACCTCGCCGCTGCTCAGCATGGAGCGGGCTACTTGGGCCAGGGCTAGACCCATGGGATAGGCATTGTGTCGTCGGGCCAAAGCCAGTAAGGGGGGAGGCACGCGGACCCCAAGCCGGCTGAAGACCACCTCACCCAGGTCGGGACGTTCGAGGGTGCCCGTGGGGAGGCCTGCCGGGCTCAGCACCAGGAGCCGGCTGACCTCCGGGTCATCCAGCCGCAGGACGGCCTGCCACAGGGGCGCCTGCTCGGCGATGGACGGCAGGCTGGCCAGGGGCTGGGCATGGTCCCCGATACGTTCCCCGTCCCAACGCTGGACGGGTAGGGATTGCAGGGGCCCATCGTCGATCACCCCCTGCCAGCGGCCCCGGTCACACACCAGGATCCAGGGGGGCAGGCCAGGGATTTCAGCAGATCCGGGCGCAGCGGGACCGGGCGCCGCAGGACCCGGTGGAGCAGGATCTGCTGCCTGGAGTCGCTGCTGACTCAATTGGCGCAGGCTGGCGCTGGCCTCAACCACCCGAAAACGGCGGCGGCTGGCATCGGCGACCCGCAGTTCCTTCAGCACGGTCTGCAGACGCAGGAGCTGGGACTGTCTGCTGGCGGCTCCCAGGCCAAACCAGCCGAGCACCAGCAGCCAAAGGCCCGGCCCCCCATTGCCCTTGAGCAGCATCCAGGTGCCCAGGCCCAAGGCCATAAAGGACAGGAAGCGGCCGCAGCCATTGGCCACCTGGATGCCACGGCGCTGGCTGCCGCTGATCTGCCACACCAAAGCCTTGAGCAGCAGACCGCCATCCAGGGGGAGGCCGGGAAGCAGGTTGAAAAGGCCCAGGGTTAAATTCAGCAAACCCAGTTGCAGCGCCATCTGGCCAAGGCCAGGGGCAAGCTGGCCCGCAGGAACCCGCAGCGCCAAAAACAGGCCGGCCAGGGCCAGACTGACGGCCGGACCCGCCGCAGCCACCAGCGCCGCCCCCATTGGGGTGGCAGATTCGCGATCGACGCTGGCAACACCGCCCAACAGAAACAGGGTGATGCTGCGCACCTTCACCCCTTGGCTAAGGGCGACCAGGGAGTGGCCCAGCTCGTGCAAAAGCACCGAAACGAACAGCAACAGGGCTGTCAGGAAGGCCAGGCCCCAAACCATCAGGTCGCCACCGCTGCCAGCAGGTTGATAGTCGCGCTGAAAGGCCACCGTGGAGATCAGCAGGATGACCAGCCAGGTGGGGTGAATACGCAGGGGAATGCCCCAAAGACGGGCTATCTGCCAACCTTCAGTCATTGTGATCGCGCGGGGAGAGTCATCGGCAGACCTATAAAGGTTGCCATCTTGGCCAGAGGCGCTTGCCCCTGTTGAAAATCTGCGGCCTGTGTCAACCGGACCAGGCTGCCGCCATCGCGGCCATGGATGTGGCAGCGATTGGCGTGATCGCGGTGGAGTCCTCGCCGCGGTTTGTGCCGCCGGAGCGGCGGGCCGAGCTGTTTCTGGCGGCCAAAACAGCCAGGCCAGCCTGCCTCGGGGTCCTGGTGGTGGCCGATCCCCAGGCAGCAGATCTGGATCGGCTTGGCAGCGGTTATGGTCATGACATTCTGCAATTGCATGGCCAGGAAAGTGCCGAGCGCTGCCGGGAATTGCGCCAGAGCTTGGGTGTCAAGGTTTGGAAGGCCCTGAGGCTGCGCGATCGCACCGATCTGGACCGGGCGGCCGACTACGCCCAACATGTCGATGGCCTGCTGCTGGATGCCTGGGTGGCCGACCAATTGGGGGGAACGGGGCAACGACTGCCTTTGGACTGGCTGCAGGGGTTTAAGCCTGAGGTGCCGTGGTGGCTGGCGGGTGGGATTTCCAACCACGCACTTCCAGAAATTCTCTCCCAGGTGCAACCCGACGGATTGGATGTGTCCAGCGCCGTCGAAAAAAGCCCCGGAGACAAGGATCTCGAGGGCGTAGCAAAACTGGTCAGGGCCGTTAATCACTACGGGTAATCAGTCAAATCAATAACCGATCATTGATTCCTGCTGTTTGACAAGCTCAAAGAATTCCTGTTTGAGACTGGGATCATTACGGAAATCACCACGAACTACAGAGTTGACCATGCTGGTTTGTGGTTCTTTCACGCCCCGCCACTTCATGCAGTAGTGCTGAGCCTTAAGCAGGATGGCCAGGCCTTGGGGTTTGCACAATTCTTCAATCTCATTGGCGAGAATAATTACGGCCTCCTCTTGAATGTGGGGCCTGGAAAAAACCCAATCGGCGATTCGAGTAAACTTGGAGATGCCGATGACCCGCTCGCCGGGCTTGATTCCTATCCAGCAATTTCCCATAATGGGCACAAGGTGATGGGAACAGGCGGACCGGACACTGATGGGGCCAACGGTATAAATCTCATCCAGATCCTTAACGTTTGGAAAACTAGCCACCTTGGGCTGGGGTAGGTAACGACCCTTGAATACCTCTTGGAGATACATTCGAGCCACGCGCTCGGCGGTTTCTTCCGTATTGTGATCATTATCTATATCGATTACAAGACTTTTAAGCATCTCACGAACTTTGCCGGCAACTTCAATTTCAAGATGCTCAAGTTCTCCAGCCTCAAGGTATTCGGAGATATTGTCATTGGCGAGAAATGGAACCCCTTGCTGCTGAAGGCGATTCTTGATTCTCTGGCTGACCGGAATCAGCAAGGAGTCAGAATTCTCTTGCCGGCTGGACGGGTTGGAGGGGAGCGTCGATGTCATGGGTTTTAGCGGAAATGGCCGGCTGCAGACATAGACATTGATTTATGTCTTGATCTAGGGCAGTTAGGCCAAAAGAGAAGTGGCTTGAGAGTGCCAGGTCATTGCAAAGCATGGCACGTCTTCGCAAGAAATGTGGTTGTCCAAAAGAGGCTGGGTGGAGGGGTGTCCGAACCAGGGGCCCAT
>JBILDB010000198.1:0-4815 GCA_044352805.1 Cyanobium sp. | reverse complement strand
GGCGCCGGGCTCCTGGCGCAGGTAAGCCAGCAGGGCTGAGGCATCCAGCACCACCGTCATCCCCCACCCTCCCGCCGGCTCTCTTCGCGGCGTTCGGCGATCAATTCGTCCACAAGTCCGCGTTCGGCGGGGATCTGAGCAAAGCGAGCCTTGAGGCGTTGCTTGATCAGATCCGGCTTCTCCAGCACCAAGCGGCCTGCGTCCTGGCGCACCACCAGCCGATCACCCTCCTTCAGCCCCAGCGAGCGCCGCAGCGGCGCGGGGATCACCATCCGCCCCTGGCGACCCAAGCACACTTCAACGGAGGTCGACATCTGGCTGATCGCAAGTGGCGTGGAATATTTTAGCCCCATGTGGCAGGTCGGTGAATGCATGCCATATCCATCGGCCGCTGGTGGATCCGGCCTGTCTTGCGCGGAAGCGAATTCAGGGCCCTCCATGCGCACCGTCAACGTTCACGAGGCCAAAACGCAGTTCTCCAGGCTGATCGACGCCGCCCATGCCGGCGAAATGATTCTGGAGGCCAAGGACGGCAAACCCTGGGCACGGCTGGTGCCACTGGAAACCGATCGACAGCGGCGGCAGCCGGGGCTGCTGCAGGGGCAAATACAACTACCCCCCCATTGATGTGCTTCTCGCCCCTTTGCCCCCCGAGGAACTCGACGGCCTCGACGCCCCGTTGCCTTCCTGATGGCCCCCTCCCACCTGCTAGACACCCATGCCCTGCTCTGGTGGTTGGCGGAACCCGAGAAGCTCTCCACCTTCGCGCTGGCGGCCATCAACGACCTAGCGGCCTCAATCTTTGTGAGTGCCGCCTCCTGCTGGGAGCTCGCCACCAAAGTGCGCCTGGGCAAACTCCCCCGGGGGACGGCAGCCTCTGATTGCCAGCCAACGACATGACAGCCACGGCGATGCTTGGCTTTTAAACTAGTTTATAAACCAGCTCTGTCTGCCCATGGATGCCAGCATCGGCGCCTTTGAGGCCAAGGCCCAGCTCTCGCGCCTGCTGCGGGCTGTAGAGCAAGGCGAACGCTTCACCATCACCGTGCGGGGCAAGCCTGTGGCTGATCTGGTGCCGCACCGAAGCGAATCAAGCCAAGGCCTGGCTGCCGACATCGCCAGCTTCGTGGGCGAGGGGCGCCTGTGAGCGGCGCGGCTTTGAGCAGGTCGCCGCAGATCGTTGTGATCGACGCCTCCATGGCACTGGCCTGGCTGTTCGAGCGCCAGCAACCCAAAGACATCGAGCAGGCCAATCGCCTGCTTGGGGCTTGCGGTGAGTCCCCGTGGTGGGTTCCGAGCCTCTGGCATCAGGAGGTCGCCAATGCCCTACTGGTGGCCGAGGACTGACGCCGGGGCCATTCCCTCAACCACGCTCGTGCTTCAGGATGGGGGCATGGGCACGCTTTCAGAACGCACCGCAGCCCCGCTGCCTACGCCCGGCTGCGTTGTTTATTGCCGCAGCCACAATCACCTCGTCGAAGAGGTGCGGCCGCCGGAGCAGGCAGGCGGTGACACGGTTGTGCGCATGGCCTGCCTGGATGATGGCGTCAATGGCCGGGTGCTGGAGGTGCTCTGGGAGCGGGAGGTGGATGCCCGGGTGCTGGGCGAGAGCAGCTGGGACACGGTGGGCCAGCGGGGCTTTGATGACGGCCGGGTGTTCTCCAGCTATTTGCACACCCTGCAGTGGAACTGCGTCACCAGCACCGATCCGGGCCTGTTCCAGGCGCCACTGCGGGCCGGCATCGATGTGAAGCCCTACCAGCTGGAACCGCTGCGCAAGGCGTTGCGGATGCCGCGGGTGAGCCTGTTCATCGCCGATGACGTGGGCCTGGGCAAGACGATCGAGGCCGGGCTGATCATGCGCGAGCTGCTGCTGCGCCAGAAGGTGCAGCGGGTGGTGGTGGTGGCGCCGCCGTCGGTGGTGCTGCAGTGGCAGGGGGAAATGCAGAGCCGCTTCGGCATGGGCTTTGCGGTGTTGGACCGGGCCTACGTGAGCCGCATGCGGCGCGAACGCGGCTGGGGCATCAACCCCTGGGCGACCCACACCCGCTTCATCCTCAGCCAGGCGCTGGTACGCAACGAGGATTACGCCGGCCCTTTGCGCGATTGGCTGGGCGCTGGCGAGCGTTCTTTGTTGATTCTCGATGAGGCCCACAACGCGGCGCCGGCCAGTGCCTCAAAGGTGGCGATCGATTCCAAGCTCACCCGGGCGGTGCGGGATCTGGCCTGGCGGTTCGAGCACAAACTCTTCCTTTCCGCCACCCCCCACAACGGCCACAGCAACAGCTTTTCGGCGTTGCTGGAGATCCTTGATCCAACCCGCTTCTGCCGCGGCGTGAGTGTGCGCAAGGCGGATCTTGAGCCGGTGCTGGTGCGGCGCCTCAAGGAAGACCTGCGCCAGATTGGTGTGGATCTGCCCAAGCGCAATGTGGTGCCGGTGGTGCTCGATGGACTAGCCGCCGAAACACCTGAGCTGAAGCTGGCGGAGCTGTTGCAGCACTACCGAACGGGTCGGGAAGAGCATCTCAAAGTGGCAAACAACAAGCAGCGGGCCGCCGAATTGCTGGTGGTAACCAACCTGCAGAAGCGGTTGCTCAGTTCGGTGGAGGCGTTCCAGCGCACCCTCGGTGTGCACTGCGACACCCTCAAACGCCGCGAGCAGGGCCAGGTGCTGCGCAGCGCCAGCCGCCCCGACCAACTGGGCCTGCTGCAACAGGCCATCGACGGCGACGACGACCGGGCCGACGCCGATGAAGAAAGCGTGCTGGAAGAGGCCGACCAGGAGCACCGCCTGGCCGTAGCCACAGCGGCGCTGGCGGTGGGGCCGAGTGAGTGGGAACTGCTCGATGAGATGGCCGCAATCAGCCGCCAGGCTGCCCACCAGGCCGATGCCCGCATCGACTACCTGCGCGATTGGATCCGCCGCCACCTCTGCCCCGAACTGGGCCAACCAGGCGCCCGCTGGAATGGCGAGCGCCTGTTGATCTTCACGGAGTACGCCGACACCAAGCGCTGGCTGGAGGAGCAACTGCGCGGCCTGATCGCCGGCAGCGACCTTGAGCAGAGGCGAATCGCCACCTTCCACGGCGGCATTGGCGATGAGAAGCGCGAAGCGCTCAAGCGCAGCTTCAACAGCCCACCGGCGCTTGATCCCCTGCGGATCCTGATCGCCACCGATGCGGCCCGGGAGGGGGTGAACCTGCAGAACCACTGCCGTTATCTGTTCCATTTCGATGTGCCCTGGAACCCGGGGCGGATGGAGCAACGCAACGGCCGCATCGACCGCACCCTGCAGCGCTCGCCCGAGGTGTATTGCCATTACTTCGTGCTGCCGCAACGGCCGGAAGATCGGGTGCTGGATGTGCTGGTGCGGAAGACCGAGGAGATCCGCTTGGCGCTGGGATCCCTGCCACCGGTGGTGGTGGGCAAGCTGAACGAATTGCTGGCCAAGGGCATCAACCCCACCGCCATCGCGGCGATGATCGACGAGATAGGGGGTGTGGACCAGGGCGAAGGCTTCAAGCGCACCCAGGCGCTGATGAGCCTGGAGCTGGAAGACAGCCGCGAGCGCACAGAAGAGCTCAAAGCCCAGATCAGCCGGCTGGAGAAGGCCCTGCAGAAGTCGGAACAGTGGTTGCACTTCAGCAGCGAGCTGTTTCGCGATGCCCTCAACACCAGCCTGCGAGTCAGCGCCCGGCAGGGGGAAGCGATCCCGCAACTGCTGCCGAAAGATCCAGCAGCAGCGGCGGCGGACCCGGAGCGGGCCGAGTGGATTTTTCCCAGTGCCAAGGAGCTTCCCGGCGGCGAACACAGCTGGGGCGATGTGCTCGATGCCCTGCGTCCGCCGCGTCAGCCGGGCCAGAAGCTGTGGGACTGGCGGCGCGACACCACAGCGCAACCGGTGGTGTTCAAGGACCCGCAGGAGGTGAATGCCGATCGGGTGCACCTGCACCTGGAGCACCCGCTGGTGCAAAGGCTGCTCAACCGCTTCCTGGTGCGCGGCTTCCAAACCGATGAACTCAGCCGGGCGGCGGTGCTGACCACCGGCGACGACACCGCCAAACTGATCCTGCTGGCCCGGCTGTCGCTCTACGGCCATGGCGCCGCCCGGCTCCACGATGAGGTGATCGAGCTGGTGGCCGAATGGGATCCAATGGATCGAGATCCGGCTGATCCTGCTCGGCGGCTGCGGGTGCTCAACGCCACCAAAACCGATATGGCCCTGGCCGATCTGGAGACGAGCCTGCGGCAACGGCTGCCGCCCGTGGGCCCTGAGGTGCAGCAACAGCTGCGCCTGGGGTTGCCGGCTGATGTGACCCAGCTCAAGCAGCGGCTTGAGGCCCTGGCGGGCGAGCGGGCCGCCAAGGCCCAGCAGCTCCTGGGCCAGCGGGCCGAGGCGGAGGCGGCTGCTTTCGTGAAGGTGCTGGAAGAACAGCGCGAGCGCATCCTCAAGACCCGTTCCAAATACGACAGCGAGGCCGATCAATTGGCCTTCAGCTTTGCCACCGATGAGCAGGCCCAACTGCGGCAGCTGCGGGACAACCGCAACCACTGGGAGAAACGGCTGGCCCGCATCGATCGGGATTTGGAGCTGGAGCCCGCCGCGATTCGTCGCAGCTTTGCGGTGAGCACGGCCCCGCGGATCGAGCCAGCGGGGGCGATCTACCTCTGGCCCCTGGAGGCCAACGCCTGATGCCCCCCCGCCCCCCTGGCAGCCACACCCACGAGGAGTGGAAGGGGATGGCAAACCCCGTGGGTTTGGTGGTGGAGCCGGTGGTGCTCAACCGCCTGGGCATCTTTCCGGAAAGTGCCACG
>JBILDB010000197.1:0-4892 GCA_044352805.1 Cyanobium sp. | reverse complement strand
TCAAGGCCTTTGTGGAGCAGCACGGCAAGGAGGTGACGTTTGTCTATAAGAATTTTCCCCTGACCCAGATCCATCCCCAAGCGCTTCCCGCCGCCAGAGCGGCCTGGGCCGCCGGTCGCCAAGGCCAGTTCTGGGCATATCACGACGCCCTCTTCGCCAACCAGGCTCGCTTGGGAGAGCCCCTGTATGGCGAAATCGCCAACAACCTGAAGCTCGACCTGCCCCGTTTCGATCGAGACCGCAAGGGACCAGCCTCGTTGCAAGCAATCCAAAAGGAGGTCGACCAGGCTGAAGCCCTGGGCTTGCAAGGCACCCCCACCGTGGTGATGGATCGTCAATTTCTGCCAGGGGCCGTCACTGCCGAAGTCCTGGAGGAGCAACTGGCTGAACTGGGCCGCAGCAAGTAGGGGCAACCCTGTCAAGAACGGCTTTTTGACGGCTCTCCCCCTGCCTGGCACCCCGGGGTCATCCATAGGTTGAATCCATTCTCGACATTGCTTAATGGCCCCGTTTACCGCTTCGGCCCCCCTGCTGCCCGCCCTTGTCCAGGAGCGT
This sequence comes from Cyanobium sp., assembly GCA_044352805.1. Classification (GTDB taxonomy): domain Bacteria; phylum Cyanobacteriota; class Cyanobacteriia; order PCC-6307; family Cyanobiaceae; genus Cyanobium. The sequence continues at coordinate 4,337 of JBILDB010000197.1, read as the reverse complement.
GCTGCCCGCACACCCCTGGCCACCGTCTGGGTGCTCAACAGTCTTGAACCGGTGATCGAACCCCTGCGCCGGGCCATTGCCGGTCTGCCGGCAGCCAGTGCCACCTGGCTCGACGAACGGCTGCAACGCAATGGTGCTGCCATCGTCTTCCGGGGCCATCCTGAAGCCGCCCGCCGTTACGAAACCAACCTCAAGGCCGCCGGATTAACCACCTCGGTGAACCTGTTGATGCCCCACTCTTGATGAGCCACTAAGGCGCAGGGCGCTTGGGGGGGTCGCCCAGCAAACGGCCCAAGGCGTCCAAGGAAAGAATCCCCTCCACCCGCCTATCCCCCAGAACCCAGGTGGGATAGGCCTTGATGCCGGCCCGATCGCAACGTTGGCGATCGGCGGCGGTTTTTTCGCATTCGACATAGGGGAGTTGGTTGCCCGCCTCTTGTCCAAACAGATTTTTCTGCCGGAAACAGGCAGGACACCACCAGGCGCCGTAATACAAAGCCCCCCGCTCGCGCAAACGGCGCACCAGGGCAAGCTGGGCCCCGTTGGAAGGATTGATGGCCTGGCCCAAAGTTGGGGTGGTTGAAGGGGCTGCCGTGGCCTGTTGGGACAAGGCCCTGTTGGGTAAGAGCGGCATGCTGGCCAGCACCAGGGCGGCGGCCAGGGAGCGGGCCCAAGGGCCACAGGCCCAAGGACCGGAGGCCCAAGGACCGGAGGCCCAAGGGCCACGGGGGAACAACGGCGCCACGGCAAGGGACTGGCTGCTTTGGAACTTTAGGGGTGCGGGACAGTACGGCCTTCCGCCCCGAATGGGGGGCCGCAACCAGACCGGCGCCAGGGACAATGGAATCGCCAGGGGTGCGCCTTGATGCCCCTGCCGGCCTGTTCGCCTGCCCCCCCGCGATGAGCGCAAACGGATATCGGGACTACTTCAAGGTGCTGGGGGTTGAGCGGAGTGCCGATGCCGACGCCATCAAGCGCGCCTTCCGCAAGTTGGCTCGCGAGTACCACCCCGATGTCAATCCTGGCGACGCCTCGGCTGAAGCCCGTTTCAAGGAGATCAGCGAGGCCTACGAGGTGCTCTCCGATCCGGATAAACGGCGCAAATATGAGCAATTTGGCCAATATTGGAGCCAGATGGGCGGCGGTACGGGCCGGGGACCGGCCGGTGTGGACGTTGATTTCGGCCGCTATGGCAATTTCGACGACTTCATCAACGACCTGCTGGGCCGCTTTGGTGGCCCCGGCGGGCCGGCGGGCGGAGGCTTCTCGGGGGCGGGAGCTGGCTTCCCCGGCGGCTTCGGTTCCGGCTTCCCCGGTGGCGGCTTCCCCGGTGGCGGTTTTCCTGGGGGCGGTTTTCCTGGTGGGGGCCGCGGCGGCGCCGTCAACCTCGATGCCGAAGCTACCCTGCAGCTCAGCTACGCCGACGCCTTCCGGGGCTGCGAGCGCACCCTGGCGGTCAATCAGGAAAAGGTGCAGGTGCGCATCCCGCCCGGGGTCAAGCCCGGCAGTCGCCTGCGGCTCAAGGGCAAGGGCAACTCGCAACCCGGCACCGGCCGCCGTGGGGATCTCTACCTAAATCTCAAACTGAGCACCCATCCGATCTGGCGACTGGATGGCGACCAGCTGCGGGCCGAACTGCCCCTCAGCCTTGATGAACTAGCCCTCGGCGGCGAGGTCACCGTGGCAACCCCCGACGGCGAAGCAAGTGTGCAGGTGCCACCTGGCATGACCCTGGGCCGCAGCCTGCGACTCAAAGGCAAAGGCTGGCCCCTCAAGGAAGGACGCGGCGATCTGCTGCTGACGCCGGTGCTGAAGCTGCCCCCGAACCTGAGCGATCGGGAACGGGAATTGCTGGAGCAGTTGCGCCAGGCCCGCAGCGCCGATCCACGCCAGGAGTGGATCAGCGCCGCCCGCCTCTGAACCCCCAGCCCCAAGGCCGGACTGCCTCGGCGGCGGCCCGGGAGGAACCAGGCCGATAAGATCCGCCCAGCCGGTCCCCGCCGATGGATCTCACCTACCGCCCGCGTCGTTTGCGGGCTACCCCTGCCCTGAGGGCCCTGGTGCGGGAGCACCACCTCAGTGCCACCGATTTCATTTATCCCCTGTTCGTGCACGAGGGGGCCAGCAACGAGCCGATTGGTGCCATGCCCGGGGCCCAGCGCTGGAGCCTGGAGGGTTTGGTGGACGAGGTTGGACGCGCCTGGGATCTGGGCATCCGCTGCGTCGTGCTCTTTCCCAAGGTGGCCGATGGGCTCAAAACTGAGGACGGGGCGGAGTGCTGCAACGACCACGGCTTGATTCCAAGGGCCATTCGCCGTCTCAAGCAGGAGCATCCAGGTATGGCGATCATGACCGATGTGGCCCTGGATCCCTATTCCTGCGACGGCCACGATGGCATCGTCAATGAGCACGGGGTCGTGGTCAATGACGAAACCGTGGCCATGCTCTGCCGGCAAGCCGTGGCCCAGGCCCGTGCCGGTGCCGACCTAATTGGCCCCAGCGACATGATGGATGGCCGGGTTGGCGCCATCCGTGAGGCCCTCGATGAAGAGGGCTATGAAAATGTGGGCATCATCAGTTACACCGCCAAATACGCCTCGGCCTATTACGGCCCCTTCCGCGAAGCCCTCGATTCGGCCCCCAGACCAGCCGGTGGTAAGCCGATCCCCAAAGACAAGGCCACCTATCAGATGGATCCGGCCAATGGCCGGGAGGCCATCACCGAAGCCCTGCTCGATGAACAGGAGGGTGCCGACATCTTGATGGTCAAGCCCGGTCTGGCCTATCTGGACATCATTCACCGGCTGCGCTCGGAAACCGAACTACCGATTGCTGCTTACAACGTCAGCGGCGAATACGCGATGGTCAAGGCCGCCGCCGAGCGCGGCTGGATCGATGAACGGGCGATCACCCTGGAAACCCTGCTCTGTTTCAAGCGGGCCGGGGCTGATCTGATCCTTACATATCACGCCTGCGAGGCTGCTGCCTGGCTGCGGCAGGGATGAAAGGTGGAGGTGTTTCTAGCCAGAAGACAACTGCTCAATGCCCCAAGATCATCGCCCCCAATCCTTGCGCTTGTCTCTCTGCTCGGCCTGAAGTTTCATGCGTTCACGCTGCTTGCGCATCTCGGCCTCATTCCTCTTCTTTGCTCTCTCCTTGCTTGATCGGAAGTGGCCCAGCTTCTGCTCAATGCTGTCGATCAGCAGGGGGCCGGAGGGCGTGGGCTGGGCAAATGCAGCGAAACCGAAGGCCAGCACAAGGCAGGCGATGACAATGCGCAACACCTCAGGTCCGCGAATGGTCCAGGCACTCTGTGCCGATAAGGCCTGGCGCTGCTCAGCAATCTGCGCAGCAACCTGATTGAACGCAGCGCCCATCTGGGCTTTAACTTCCGGAAGGGGGCGGGCAAGAATGTCAGGGTTGATTCCAGGCGCACTGAGCTTCGCCAGACGTGTCTGAAGTTCGCTAACGCTGGTGGACTGATTTGCAGCCTGGCGATAAGAATTTAGCTGACGTTCCGCGGTATCGAGTGCACGGAATTGATCCGAATTGCCGATTTGTTGGAGTAGGCCTGTTAAGATGTGTAGCGGAATCAGCAGCAGGAAGCCGTAGACAGCCAAGCCGGCGAGCCGAGAAAAGAGCTTGCGGCGCTTATCTAAAAGTTCATTGTCAGGATAGAGCCGGTTTCCCGCCACGAGTACAAATAACGCGAGCAGCGGCATGCTCGAGCCATTGATCAAGGTGGCGGTGACGCGATTAAGCCAGTCGTAATCCAGCAGCTTTACTGGAATGGCACTTGAAACAACCAATAGAACGTATAGAATCACAAAGACCAGTGAAAGGCTACTAAGGCTTCGGGCGTACATGGGTAGGAAAAAAAAAAAGCCCTGTAATTACAGAGCTTTAGGACGGCGACATTTTAGTAAATAAATTACCAGTATTCAAGCTGTCCTCGAAGGAGTAGATTTTTGGATGCGGTTGCGAAGTTTGCGTGAATAGCCAAATGCCGCTGCAGCCCCAAGAAGAGGTAGGGGTCCTGGAACTTGATAATTGTTACTAAGGATGATTTGCTCGCTACCAGAAGTGAAAGTAAGTGATGAACCGAGAAAACCAATCTGGGCAAGGCTCAAATTTACGTCGAAGAAACCATCAACAGGCAAGTCTGAATTGAGGGGTGAAGCTCCACCAGTAAATGTATTTGGAAACCAGAGATCCATATTAGTTCCAAAGCGCAACTGGAGTGGTGGGTTGTTCGATGGGGTGGGCAAACCGGGGGGGGGGGGGCTGAGTTACCCATTGAAAATTCCCAACCCCGGCAAACGGATCGGTTGTAGTCC
>JBILDB010000196.1:0-4921 GCA_044352805.1 Cyanobium sp. | reverse complement strand
CCCTCCTGCGACGGACCGGCATGACGCCGCCCCAGCCGCCCCCGCCCGGGAAGTGATCGGCGTGGACCTGGGCGGCACCGCCATCAAGTTGGGCCGGTTTGATCAGCAAGGCCAGTTGCTGGCGGCCATGGAGGTGCCGACACCCCAGCCAGCGGTCCCTGGAGCCACCTGCATGGCGATCGTCGCCGCCGTGGCCCAGCTTGATCCTGAAGGTCGCGCCGACCGGGTCGGCATCGGCCTGCCGGGCCCCACCGACCGCCTGGGGCGGGTGGCACGGATCGCGATCAACCTGGAGGGCTGGCGCGAGGTGCCCCTGGCCGAATGGCTCGAACCCCAACTGCAGCGCCCCGTGACCCTGGCCAATGACGCCAATTGCGCCCTCGTCGGTGAGGCCTGGCAGGGGGCGGCCCAAGGCCATGGCGATGTGCTGCTGCTGACCCTGGGGACCGGGGTCGGGGGGGCCGTGCTGCTGGCAGGCCGCCTGTTTCTGGGCCACCGCGGCGCCGCCGCCGAGCCGGGACTGATCTGCGTCAATCCCGAGGGTCCGCCCTGCCGCAGCGGCAACCGGGGTTCCTTAGAGCAGTACTGCAGCATTGGCGGTCTGAGCCGACTGAGCCCGCTGCCGCCCCAGGAACTGGAACGCCGGGCGGCGGCGGGTGATGCCGAAGCCCTGGCCGTTTGGGCGGCCTACGGGCGCTGGCTGGGGGTTGGCCTCAGCTCATTGCTGTATGTACTGACGCCGGAGCTGGTGCTGATCGGCGGTGGCCTCAGCGGGGCCAGCGAGCACTTCCTGCCGGCCGTTTGGCAGCAAGTGGAACAACGGGTGCTGGAGGTCAGCCGCGAGGGGCTGGCCATCCGCCGCTGTGCCCTGGGCAATGGGGCCGGCCGGCTCGGGGCCGCCCGCCTGGCCATGCAGCGGCTGGCCTGACCTATCGCTTGGGATGATGGGGACATGCTGACCTCCACCCCGATCGACGCTACGGCCCCCTCACCGCCCGATCCAAGCCCGGAGCTGCTGGCACGGGCCGCTGCCGTTAGGCGTGCCGCCATGGAGCTGGGCCGCAAGGCCGACAGCGAACGGCAGGAAGCCCTGGTGGCCATGGCCGACGCGCTGCAGCGCCATAGCGAAACCATTTTGGCCGCCAATAGGGCCGACCTGGAAAGGGCCGCCGCCGAGGGCCTGGCGCCCACGCTGCTGGCCCGGCTGAAACTGGATGGGGCCAAACTGGCTGGGGCCATTGCGGCGGTGCGTCAAGTGGCGGCCCTGGCCGATCCGGTCGGTCGCCGTCAATTGCATCGCGAACTGGCTGCTGGACTGGTTCTGGAGCGGATCACGGTGCCCCTGGGGGTGGTGGGGGTGATTTTTGAGGCGCGGCCCGATGCGGTGATCCAGATCGCGGCCCTGGCGATCCGCTCCGGCAATGGGGCCCTGCTCAAGGGCGGCCGGGAGGCGGCCGGCAGCGCCGAGGCGATCCTGGCCGCCATCAAGGCAGGCCTGGCGGCCAGTGCTGTGTCCCCCGCCAGCCTGGAGATGCTGACCAGCCGCCAGGAAAGCCTGGCCATGTTGAAACTGGACGGCCTGGTGGACCTGATCATTCCGCGCGGCTCCAATGCGCTGGTGCGTTACATCCAGGATCACACCCGCATTCCGGTGCTGGGCCACGCCGCCGGCCTCTGCCACCTCTATGTGGATGCGGCCGCCGATGGCCAGCAAGCCCTGCGCCTGGCGCTGGACAGCAAAACCCAATATCCAGCCGCCTGCAATGCCATCGAGACCCTGCTGGTGCATCAGGGCATCGCCCCCAGCTTTGTGCCGGCAGCCATCGCCATGTTCACCGCGGCTGGTGTCGAACTACGGGGGGATGAGGCCGCCTGCTCCCTTGGGGTGCCGCTGGCGGCCAGCGAAGCGGATTGGGGCACCGAATATGCCGACCTGATCCTCAACATCAAGGTTGTCGCCGACCTGGACGCCGCCCTGGCCCATATCGCCCGCTACGGCTCCCGCCACACCGACGCCATCTGCACCGACGACGACACTGCGGCCGAGCGCTTCTTGAAAGCGGTGGACAGCGCCGGCGTTTACTGGAACTGCTCCACCCGTTTCGCCGATGGCAACCGCTACGGCTTCGGCGCCGAGGTGGGGATCAGCACCCAGACCCTGCCGCCGCGCGGACCGGTGGGCCTGGAGGGTCTGGTCACCTACCGCTACCTGCTGCGCGGCGATGGCCATATCGCCGGCGATTACGCCAGTGGGGCCAGCCTGTTCACCCACCGGGATTTGCCGCTTTAGATCCATCTTTGGATCAAGCCGAGGCCAGCAAAGACCATTGGCGGCGCTGGATTCAGCGGCGGAGAAGTGGCTGGGATCAACCCTGCCAAATCCTGCCGAAACGCTCCCCAACGCCTCCTCCAACGCCAGATCCACCGGCGCCCACTGCACCGGCGCCAGCCCGGCGATGGCCAGCAACTCGGTTTCACTCAACCCCGCCCGGCTGGCCCAGAGTGCCGTGAGCGCTTGGCGGCTGGAGGTAATCCAGGCCCCGTCAAATCCCAAGAAATCAAAGCAGCTCCACAGGCGGTCGCATGGCCAGCGCGGTGGCATTAGCCGCCAGGGACCGATCGAAGGTGACAAACCCGCCGCAGCCCTCGCTGCGCAACAGGTGCAGAGCATCCGCGAAGTCCAGACCGCCGCGATGAGCATCAAGGGCCTGGCGCACCAGCTCTTCCTGCTCCACATGCACATGACGGATCCCCATCATCCCCTCCAGGGCGGTAACCACCGCCTGGCGCTCCAGCCGGTAGGCACCACGCAGCACCCATTCCAGCTCCAACACCACCGTGATCGGCACAAAACAGGCCGGGCTTGTGTCGATCAGCTCCGCCACCTTGCGGGCCTGGGCGGGATCGTCACCGGTGAGCAGACGCACCAGCAGGTTGGTGTCGAGTGCCACGGGCAGGGTCATGGCAGTAGTGGGGTGGCATACAGGGCAGGATCCAGCTGCTCCAGGGGAATCACGGGCCCCTGGTAGCCGGCGCAGCCGATCAGCTCTTGGGCACTGGCCTGCGTGGCGGAAGCTTGGGGCCGCAACCGCAGGCCATCGGTCTCCAGGGTCAGCTCCAATCGATCGCCAGGCAGCAACCCCAGCAGCTGGCGCAGCCGGGCCGGAATCACCAGCTGCCCCTTGGAGGAGAGGGTGAGGAGAGCATCCACGGCACCGCCAGCGACGAACGTCTTACTAGCGTAAGCCAAATGTCTGGATGCGGTGTGCCCCCGTCATTCGCACAGGTGATCTCACGCAACAGGGTGGCTCCCCCAGGCTGTCGTTCAACAACCCCACCCTTGAAATGAGCGCCACCTGCATCGACGACATCCTCGCCACTGCGACCCCCTTCGATGACAACTTCGACGGCGAGATCCTGTGGCAGGACAACCGGCTTGAACCCCTGCCGATCTGGACCCAGTGCGGGCGCTGCCTCGATCTGCAGGCCCGCTCCCTCGGCTGGTGAGCCACCAGCCCGCTGGAGCAATGCCTGGCCTGGAACAGGCAACGGGATCGCAAGGTGGACGAGGGGGTGATTCGGCGCCACTTCGCCCAACTGTTGGACCGCAGCAAGCTCAGAACCTCAAGGCTGGTGCTAATGGAGGGCCAGGATAAAGTCTTTCCCGTCGGGCCTGATGGCCAACCAAACAGCTTTATCGACCGCCAGCGGAGCCACTTCCACGCCCTGGCTTCTCCGGCTGATTAACCACATGGCGGGGCCGGCCGGCCAGAATCGCTTCGACATTGGCGGCCACCTCGGCAATCAGCCGCTGCCGTGCCGCCTTGGTGGCCCAGGCGATGTGGGGGGTGATCACGCAGTTGGGGGCCTGCAGCAGGGGGTTGGTGGCCTCGGGGGGCTCCAGGGTCAACACATCCAGTCCGGCCCCCCCTAGACGACCCTGATGCAGGGCCGCCGCCAGGTCGGTTTCGTTGATCAGGGCGCCGCGGCCGGTGTTGATCAGCAGGGCCGTGGGTTTCATCAAGGCCAACCGCTCGGCATTGATCAGCTGGCGGCTCTCGCTGTTCAGCGGGCAGTGCAGGCTGACCACATCACTGTTGGCCAACAGGGCAGCCAGATCGGTGCGGTCCGGCCCAGGGGTGCGGCGATGAACCAGGACCTCCATCCCGAAGGCGGCGGCGATGCGAGCCACCGCTGCCCCGATCCGCCCCATCCCAACCACGCCAAGGGTCTGGCCGGCCAATTCCTGCAGCTGGCCCTCCCAATAGCAAAAATCGGTAGCGGCACTCCAACGCCCCTGGTGCACGCCGGTGTTGTGGCTGCCGGTGCGGTTGGTCAGCTCCAGGATGAGGGCAAATACGGCCTGGGCCACGGAGGCCGTGGCGTACTCGGGCACGTTGCAGAGAGGCAGACCCCGGGCCGCCGCCGCCAGCCCGTCCACCACGTCATAGCCAGTGGACAACATCGCCACCCCCTTGAGGTGGGGGGCTGCGGCGAACTCAGCCTCCCCCAGGGGGGTTTTATTGGTGATCACCACCGTGGCTGCGGCCAACCGTTCGGCGACGAGGGAGGCTGGCGTGCGGGGATAGACCTGGAGGGCACCGAGGCGCTCCAAGGGTTCCCAGGAGAGGTCCCCTGGGTTGGTGGTGTGGCCATCAAGCACAACCAAGCCGGGGGAGCTTGTTGGGGTGCTCACCGCTGGCCACCACGCCGAGGCAGTTCGGGCCGCTCAATGTCCCGGTCACGCCGGAAGAGGCCATCTAGGTAGTGGCGGGCGACAGCGCGGTCCTCGCAACCTTGCTGGAAGAGAAAGCCAGCCAGGGCCGCCTGCATCAGACGGTACTGATCCCACTGGGGGTGGAGGGAGATGAACTCGCGCATCGCCGTGAAGAGATCTTCCGGCATTTGGTTCTCGATGCTC
>JBILDB010000195.1:0-4941 GCA_044352805.1 Cyanobium sp. | reverse complement strand
GCGGCAGGGACCAGCCTCGATCACGGTGACCGGGATAGATCTGCCTTCGTCGTCGAAGAACTGGGACATACCCAGCTTCTTCCCGAGAATGCCGATGGACATGGGGACAGGGAACTAAGCCAGCTGAGAAGCCAAGCCAATCCGATACCGGACTAGCCCACAGACAACCAAAGTTGCCGCAGGATGGCAGGGGTCTGATTTCGTGAATCGCAGAACAGTCCCCGATGGAATCTGGGACTGGGAGCTAGCGAGCGAAGTCAGTGACCTGGGACTTGCGGGAGGCGGACTTGGGAGTAACCCAAATATTCTCTTTGCAGTTTCCCGACGGTTGGGTGTCGAAACACTTACCCGTTCTGGCCTGTAGGACCGCCACCACGGACGATCCTTGTGTCGCGACTGGAGGCCCGGCTAGCGGACGGGCACAGAACATCGGCACAAGAATCAAAGATAGCAGATCGCAAGCCCACTTCCCTGAGACTGCTTCATGCGGCCAGGTTGCGAAAGCGCGTGAACTGAGGCTCAAACAGCAATTTGACCGTCCCCACCGGGCCATTGCGGTGCTTGGTCACGATCACTTCGGTGATGCCGCGGTCGGCCGTATCTGGGTTGTAGTACTCATCGCGGTAGATCATCAGCACCAGATCGGCATCTTGTTCAATCGAACCCGATTCCCGTAGATCACTGAGCATGGGCCGTTTGTTGGTGCGAGCCTCGACGCCACGGCTGAGCTGGGACAGGGCCATCACGGGCACATTGAGTTCGCGGGCCATGCCCTTGAGGCCCCGGGTGATGCGCGAGAGTTCCTGCACCCGGTTATCGGGGGTCGAACCCTCCATCAGCTGTAGGTAGTCGATCATCACCAGTCCCAATTCCTTGCCCGTTTCAGCCATCAGGCGCCGACAAAGTGAGCGCATCTCCAACACACCGGCATTGGGTTTGTCATCAAGGAACAACGGCAGCTGACTGAGGCTGCTGATGGCGTTGCCCAGCAAGGGCCATTCCTCGGGTTGGAGACGGCCAGTACGGAGTCGGCCGCTTTCAATGCCCACCTCCATCGACAGCAGGCGATAGGTGAGTTGCTCCTTACTCATTTCCAGACTGAACACAGCTACCGGCAGCTGGTGCAACTGGGCTACGTTCTTGGCGATATTCAGCACGATCGAGGTTTTACCCATGGCGGGCCGACCCGCCACGATGATCAAATCGCTGCGCTGCAGGCCCTGGGTGATTGCATCGAGGTCGTAGAAGTTCACCGGGATGCCGGCGACGGCGGTGCCGAGGGAGCGGCTCTCAATCTCGTTGAAGGTGCTTGTGAGAATCTCGGCAGTGGGAGTCAAGCCCACACTGGGCTTTTCCTGACTGATGGCAAAAATCTTCTGCTCGGCCTCGTCGAGCACCTGCTCCATTGGCTTGCTCTGATCGAAGCCGAGGCGGATGACTTCGTTGCCGGAGCGAATCAGCTGGCGCCTGAGGTATTTGTCCATAACCAAGCGGGCCACCTGGTCAATGGAGGCGGTGCTGAGGGTGCGCTCCACCAGTTCCACCAAACGGGCGCTGCCACCCACTTTTTCCAGATGTCCGGTGTCGGCGAGCCAAGCCGCCATGGCAGTGAGATCCGTGGGCTTGCCCTGGCTATGCAGCATCAAAGCGGTGCGGTAGATCTCCCGGTGGGCGCCCAGGTAAAAAGCCTCAGGCTGGAGAACGTCTGCCACCCGGCCAATGGCATCTGGGTCCAGCAGGATGCCCCCAAGTACCGCCTCTTCGGCCTCCAGGTTCTGGGGGGGAAGGCCATCGGGAGTGGCTTCAAAGCCACCACCCTCGCCCCGAAATTCTCCGCCCCGCTTTGATCGGGGGGCGGGAACCTCGGGGGCGCCAGAGTCACTCAAGGGAACGGTAACCATGGCCAATCTCGCGAACGACGACGGAGGGTGAAGCCGAAGGGTTGGATCCTCGCGTACGGATCGGCGAACCCACCGACGTGGACGCTACCCACCCGGCATGGCCGCTACGGGTAGCGTTTTGGTTTGGTTGGTAGTTCTCAGAAGCGACCCTAGCCATAGCCCAGTCGCAAGCGATGAGCCAGGACGAAGCTGCCACTAATAGTTAAATCAGCCCTACAAAAGTTGACTGGCTCAAGTCATACTTTGAGCAGCAATCTGTAGCTCAAGCCAATCAAAAAATGTGATAACAAAAGTATAAAATCTAGCTTGACTTTGTAATGTAATTCACAAGAATTTTGATTTGCTTCGGCCCTTGGGCCCAAAAATTTAGAAACTGACCACTTCGAGGTTGAGCTCTGCGGTGACTTCAGGATGCAACTTAACTATTACTTTGTAGGTGCCTGTGCGGTGAATGTCGGGCACTGAGATATCGCGCCGCTCAACGGCCTTCTCGGTGGCCGCCTCGATGGCATCGGCCACATCGCCATTGGTCACGGTGCCGAACAGCACGTCATCGCCACCGGTCTGCTTCTTGACGACAAAACGGCCAATGGTCGTCAGGGCGGTCCTGAAGGCTTCCGCCTCTGCCTTGAGTGCGGCTTGGCGCTCGGCTTCCTTGGCCCGGCGGTGCTCTACCTGGCGCAGGACGGCGGCCGTCACAGGGACAGCCTTGCCGGTGGGCACCAGGAAATTACGGGCATAACCAGGGGCCACTTCAACAAGGTCCCCATTCCTACCAAGGCTCAGTACGTCTTCACTGAGAACAACCTGTACGCGCTTGGCCATGACGACGAAACCGGAAACCTGAACTGGACGATCTTTAACCTTACGCCACAGAGCGGCTGCTTGAGCGCTTGCTGCGCCCAACGGACCTGGGCAAGCGCACATGACTGGCCAGGCCCAGGACTTGCAAAAGCCTGATGTGCTCCCAAGTCAGGTCGATCTGCCCTTTGTCGACGCCATGGCGGGCGGAGTGGGGAAAGGCGTGGTGGTTGTTATGCCAACCCTCACCGAAGGTGAGCGCAGCCACCCAAGGATTGTTTTTGGAGTGGTCCCCGCTGTCATGGCTGACCTGGCCCCAGCGATGGGTGGCCGAATTCACCAGCCAGGTGAACTGGTAGACAATCGCCAAGCGCAGGGGGATGCCCCAAAGCACCAAGGACCAGCCACCGACGCCCGTGGCGTTGCCGACCCAGTAGAGGAAAATCCCCAGAATCAGCTGCAGGGAGAGGAACCAACGGTTCAACCAGCGGTAATAGGGATCGACCGCGAGATCGCCAGTAAGACTGGGCACGGCAGCGAGGGCAGGAACCCCGACGAGCATCCAGCCCATGTGGGACCACCAAAAGCCCAGGTTGCTGTCGTGGTGGTCGACAGCAGTGTCGGAAAACTTGTGGTGGTGCCGGTGCAAACCGACCCAGTCAATCGGTCCGTGCTGGCAGCTCAGGGCTCCGCAGGTGGCCAGGACACGCTCCAACCAATGGGGCACCCGAAAGGAGCGATGGCTGAGAAGACGGTGATAGCCCAGGGTGACCCCCAGGCAAGCGGTGATCCAGTAAAGGATCAACAGGGTGACCAGGGCCTGCCAGCTCCAGAACCGTGGCAGCAGGGCCACCAGGGCCAGGCCATGGACCGCCGCCATGTAAAGGATGACTCCCCAGCGTGCCCCGGGTGCCTCACCGGGCCCGCTGTGCAAAGCCTTTGCGCGGTCAGGATCCAAACTAATAATGGCCGCTCGCCGGGTATGGAGCGCCTGGAGCCTGGTGGCAGCTCGGGGGGAACTGGTGGCGAGCATGAAGGCAGAAACGAAATTCAAGCTAGAATGATAGCAGTACGGATTCATATCAGATGGGATACCGAGCAGATATCGCATCAGGCCGCATCGCCTTTTCGCATCTGATTCGCATGTGGCATGCCCGCAACGGTTGGTCCCACAGAGTGCTGCCCTCCCTATCCGAACACTTCGATCTGGGGCGCGTCCACACTTCCCAACTCTCGATGCTGCGTAACGGCAAACTGGCATCCCCTGGGCCCGAGGTGTTTTTGGCCCTGGGGGGCATCAACCGTTGGCTGTCCGAACAAGCACCTGCAGGCCAGTTCGACCCGTCCCTGCTCCAGGTAACGCTGGCCGGCCACCCCGAACTGATCGACGCCCTGGCGACGGGCGCCGATGCGGTGCGGGACCCCCAAGGTGGGGTCCTCGGGGCGGGCGACCTGTTGGAGGTGTTTGTGGGCCTGCGGCCAGCACCCCCAGCCTTCAACCTCTCCGTCAAGGAGGAGGAGGCCGCCACGCTTTCGGCGGCTTTGGCCGACTTATTGACGGCGGGGCGCCCCTGGCGCCAGTGCCGAGACGAGCTGCTGGCGGCCTATCCGGTAGGGCGGCGCGGTCGGCGGGAGCGCTTTGCTGCAGTCATGGCCGGCCAGCAGGAGTACGGCGCCACCGACCTTGAAGCGGAGTTGCCTGACCTGCGGCGCACCCTGGCCCAATTGGGAGGCAAGGGAACAGCAGAAATTGGGCCGGAACGCTTCTTGGAGCTCCTACGCAATCGAGCCAACTCCAGGGCGGATACCGCTTACACCCAGCTTCAAGGATTGGGTGATCTTGCCAGCGCGATCCGGCGCGAACTGGCTGCGGGGTAAAGGTTCGGTGCTTCCAGCGGCAAGATAACCTCCCCCGCCTCCTGCCCTTGACCACCCGTTGGGCCCGTGATCAAGTGGCCGCAGCCCTAGAACAAATCGCCCCCCTGGTCCGGTCCCATACAGCCGCCGTCCAGCCCCGGCTGGCCGCGGTTTTGGCGGCGATGGCCGCCGAGCGGGTCGGAACCCAGCACTTCGCTTCGGTGAGCGGCTATGGGCATGGGGACCAAGGCCGCGACACCCTGGATCGGGTATTCGCCCGGGTGCTTCAAGCCGAAGCCGCCGCCGTACGACTGCAATTCGTCAGTGGCACCCACGCGATCACAGCAGCCCTCTTCGGGGTGCTGCGCCCTGGCGACCGACT
>JBILDB010000194.1:0-4995 GCA_044352805.1 Cyanobium sp. | reverse complement strand
GCGTCCGCTGGGCGGTAAGCATGAATTTCACGTTGGAGTGCGAACAAGAAGTAGACGGTCGTTGGATCGCCGAGGTGCCAGAGCTGCCTGGAGTCCTTGCTTATGGAAGTTCCTCTGCTGATGCGATTGCAAAGGCTGAAGTCTTAGCCCTTCGTGTTATCGCTGATCGGCTTGAAAATGGTGAATCCGAGCCAGTCAGCATCCGGTTTTCCCTTCCACTCTCTGGATGAGCAATTGGCCGTCAGCCAAAGCCAAGGAAGTATTGGCAGCTTTGCACTCCATTGGATGGAAAGTTAAGCGTCAGTCAGGATCTCACAAGACCCTTGAACATGCAGACTATCCGGACTATGTCTTTGCATTCCATGATGGCGAGGAGATTGGCCCCAGGATGTTGTCTCGAATCGCCAAGCACACCGGCCTTGAACCAGGCCGTCTGTGATGCTGGCGTAAAATCGACTAACAATGCCATACATCTGAGCCGCCTCATAATGTTCTTTGCTGACCTTCCTTGCTCTCTGCGGCCAGAAGATGGCAAGCGTAGCCCTGGGGGTCACTCCTCATAGATCAGACGCTTCGAGGTCTCGATGACAGCCCGCACGATCTGCTTGTGCAAGGCTGACGCCAACACCAGATCCACGGCCAAGCCGAGGCTGTTTGTACAGCTGCTGCTCCAGACTGAAGTAGGCGTCTGCCAGCTTGATGGGCGGTAGTCGGAACGCAGCCGCGAACCGCAGTCATGCAGTCGTCCCACATGGTGCTGCTGGCAAGCAACAACAATGGCCGAAAGCTGGGGTTTAGAAAGGGTATCGGCCCTGTGCTCTGCGCGTGGCTGCTCATAACCCCAACCCCATCTGCTCGGTTTGCGTGGGTTCAGTCTCGCCCGGCTGGCTGCTCTTGGGCGGTCGCCCCCGCCGCTTGCCGGCCTTGGCCGCCTGCTTCGCCCCCTTGCTGTGCAGCCCCAGATTCACCTCCTCCTCATACCGCTCGGCATTCAGCGCTAGCAACCTGGCCAGCACGTCATCGCGGACGGCATCGGGCCAGCGATAGCGCCAGGGCAGCTTGCGGCGGCCGGTGATGGCGCCGTAGGCCTGCAGCTGGCCCTGGAAATCGAGGGCATCGCCGGCCTCCCAGAAGAACAGCTCGCCGCTGTCGATGCGCTGTTGCAGCTCATCGGGGAGTTGGGCGTCTTCTTCGCTGTCGAGGTAGTCGAGGCCGAAGCCGCAGGCGGTGGGCACATCGCTCCAGCCGTAGGCGTTCAGCACCGCCTGATCCATCTCGCCGTGGAGCCTGCGTAGCTCCAGGAGGCCGCCGCTGGTTTCGGCGGGATCGTGGAAGCGGTTGTAGGTGCTGGTGAGGCCTTCGTTGTTGGTCACCATCAGCTGGGCGCGGAACTGGTGGTAGCGCTCGCCGATGGTTTCGAGGTTCTGGCTGGTGGCGGCGTGGGCGGGCGCGGTGGCGTTGGAATCGAGGACGGCGGCGGGGAAGGGGAAGGTTTCGAATGTCCTCTGTGGGAAATAAGTCAGACGGTCTTCATGGGATGTCATGGTGAAAAGAGTCCATGAAACATGAACTTCGGACTGGAGAGCCACCAGCAGAGCTGTTGACGAATCGGAGATAACAACAAGCCTCTCTGAAAGTACTTGCCTAGGCGAAATCTCTGCAAAGCAGAGACTTTCTGTGACGCGCGAGATTACCAACACCCGCTCACGCCCTGCAATCGCCGCCTCCAGCGCAGGCGTAGAACGTCCGAACTGCCACCACTTCTGCTTGCGCCGGCGTCCATCAGCGTTGTCATTGAGCTGATCGCGTTCCGGCTTCACTTTCCGCTCCACAATCGCCATCAACTCCGGCCACTCACGCCGGCACTCCTCCTGCCTCAGCTCCCCGAAGTTGATCACGTAGCGGTGGTGCGCATGGGTGGGGCTGCTGTTCACCTCCTCGCCGCCGATGTAGGGAAAAATCACCTCGGCGTTCTTCGGGTTCGCTGCGATCAGCCGCTCCATCGTGGCGATCGGGGAGGGGATGCCGGGGGTGTCGTCGTCGGCCGGACCGGAATCATCGAAGGTGAAGCCCTGGCCATAGATCTTTGAGCCCAGAAAACTCTTCCCGGCATTGGCCGCTAATCGGTTGGGGTCTTCATGGCCTCCACGGGGAAACAGAAACGCCGTGATCAGCTCCACCGGCAGCCGATCCAGTTGTTTCGTGCCGGCATAGTCGCCCTTGAGCAGGTGCACCACGCTCACCACCACGGCTGCCACGCCGGGCCACTTGTATCGCTTGCGGGCGGCATAGATCGTGCCGCCATGCAAGCAGATCCAACGCAGGCCGCTGCTGCGCGTATCGCCCTGAGAGATTGTATTGGTTGCGATCAGCCCCAGGGATCCGCCGGGCCGCAATAGAGTGAAGCAGCAGCGGAAGAAGTGGGCTACCAAATCGCATTGCCCGCCACTCTCGGGATGAAGCTCTTTAAACCAGTCAAGGATTCCCTCGGGATAGCCCTGGGTGAAAGTGTTGTTCCCAGCAAAGGGCGGATTGCCCACAAACCCATCAAACCCACCCCGCCCATCGCCGAACACCTCCGGAAACTCCAGATCCCAATGAAAGGGGCGAATGCCCCGCTCGCCGGCCGCCAACCGCTCGCGGATCTCCTGCACCGAATCCGCCAGGCCGTCGTCGCCGAAGGTGCCGCTGAGCAGGGCCAGGTACACCTCTTGTTTGTCGGCTCGCTCCTTTGGTTTGGAGCCGGCAAAGAAGGCCGCCACCATCAGATCGCCCGCCGTGCGCAGGCCCTCGCTGGCCTTGATCTGTTGATCCAGCAGCTTGCGCTTGAGGTCGTAGGCCTCGTCGTCGCGGCTGTCGGCTGAGAAGCTTTCGCGTCGGGCGAGGCCCATCTCGGCATAGATCTGATTCTGGTGATTCAAAAATCCAAGCTGCACTTCTTTCATCGCCGCCTGGATATCCCGCACGCCATACCCCACCAACGAATCGCCGCACTTCAGCGCATGATCCACAAACGTGAACGGCAAGTCCTTGCTCAGCGTCACCAGCCAGAGCGACAACTTGGCCAGGTTCACCGCAAAGGGGTTTTTGTCGACGCCATAAAGACAGCGCTGGGCGATCAGGCGGCGGGCGTAGAGGTCCTTGTCCCACTCCTTCTTGAATTCCGGCGGAAAACCAGGACCCGCCGGGTCCTCCCAGGCGGCCACCAGGGCGCGGGCCAGATAGCGGCAGAGGGCCACCAGGAAGGCGCCCGAACCCATGGCCGGATCGCACAGTTTCAAGGCCAGGACCTGCTCGGCCGTGGGTTTGCCGTTGCAGCGCTCCAGCCAGGGCCGCAGCGCTTCGGCCACGATCGGTTCGGTGAGCGCTCTTGGTGTGTAATGGCTGCCGCTGCGGCGCCGTTCTTCGGTGGGTTGCAGCATCAGGCTGCCCGCCGGCAGCAGCCTGGGCGTGTGGGCTGAGAGGCGGTTGCCCAGCGCCGCCGCCAATTCGTCGTCATTGCTGGCCTCCTTCAGGGCGCGGGCGATTTGGGGGGCCAGCTTCAGCTTCACGCCCGCTTGCTCATCGAGCCAGTTGGCCCGTTTGGCGCCCGCCTGGGCTAACAGCTGCTCGGCGTTCACCACCACCGTGATCGTGATCTTCTGGCGCGGCGGCCGGTGGCTGATGCCCAGGCTGGGCCCGCTGGCCCGTTCCACAGCGAAGCCCATGATCCCCTCATACACCGAGCCGATCTGCTCCACATCCAGCGCCCGGTAGTTGAGGATCTGGCCGCCCAGCACCAGCAATTTTGTCAGCACCTGCTCCACCACGTCGTCGCTGATCGCCGGCACCGTTTCGATCGGGTCGTCTTTGTAGTGGCTGCCGAGGCTGCGGCCCTCCAAAAAGGGGTAGGCATCGGGATCAAACAGCTCACCGTGGCGGGCCGGCAGGTAGGCCGCCGTAGCGCCGCCGCCGTCATACACCAGCCGGAACAGGCTCAGCAGCCCGGCCCATGCCCCACGGCGCCCCTCCATTTGGTTCTGGTGCTCGGCCCGATCCTGGCGCAAGCGCAGCGCCAGGCCGCTGACGCTGTAGTGCTGGCCGTAGAGCGAATCCACCGGCATCAGCTCCTCGTCTTCGGCGTATAGCAGAAACACCAACCGCAGCAGCACTGTGATCAGGCCGCCGTAGATATGCTGCGGTGCCGCTGGCGGGGCCCCGGCCGCATCGAAGCCCTTCACCAGAATCCACAGGGCTTCCAGCACCTGCTCGGCCAGGCGAATGCTCACCTCGTTCTGCTCCTTGCGGCTGGCAGCCATCAGCGGCTGCAGGCGGGTGGCGCTGGCGCCGCCCTCAAACAGCCGATCCGGGCCCAGCAGCATCTGCAGGGCGGCGAGCATCGGCCGCCCATCCACCGTGGTCATCGGCTCCAGCGGGAAGCTGAGGTGGCCGCTCGATTCACCCCGCGGCGCATAGACCAGCCGCAGGGCCACACCGTTCCAGAGCACCCCGATCGGCTGCTCGCTTTCCTTCAGCAACCGCTCCAAACGCTGTTGCGGCGTGGCCTCCCACTGGCGGCGGCCATCGCCGCCCTTGGGGATGGCATCGAAGCTTGTGCCGGCGGGGAGCTCCTGCACCAGCAGCTGGGGAGCCCCATCAGGATCGTTCACCACCCAGGTGGGGGCGAGGGTTTCGTTGTAGTCGTCCAGCCGCACCGCGATCGGTGGCTCCAGGGCCGAGGTCGCCACTAAATCGCCCTCCTGCCAGCCGAGCAGCTCGCTGGCCAAGGCCGCGAAGCTGGGCGCCACGCTGGCCCATTCGCCCGTCTCGGGCAGTTGCTGGTCTTGCAGCAAGTCGGCGAGGCGCCGCTGCCAATCCGCCAGCACCGCCGTGGCACTTTCCGGAAAGATGCCCAGGCGGTTGAGCACCACCGGCTCCACCACCAAACCCACGGGGTTTGCCATCCCCTTCCACTCCTCGTGGGTGTGGCTGCCAGGGGGGCGGGGGGGCATCAGG
>JBILDB010000192.1:0-5030 GCA_044352805.1 Cyanobium sp. | reverse complement strand
TGGAGCTGGTGGCCCGCACCGCCGCCGAACTGGGCCTGAAGCTGGAGCCAGCGGCGGCGGCGGCGTTGGCAGAAGCCATCGGCAATGACAGCGCCCGCCTGGCCAACGAACTCGAAAAGCTGTCCCTGTATGTCGGAGATGGGGCCCCGATCACCACCGGCGCCGTGGCGGCCCTGGTGGAGGGCCACAGCGGCAGCGGCCTGGCGGTGGGGGATGCGCTGCTGGCAGGGCAACCCGCCGAAGCCATCGCCCTGGTGGACGGCCTCTTGGCCGCCAATGAGCCCGCCCTGCGGCTGGTGGCGGGCCTCTCCAGCCAAATCCGCGGCTGGCTTTGGGTGGCGCTGCTGGAGAAAACCGGCGAGCAGGACGCCAACGTGATCGCCAAGGCGGCCGGCATCGCCAACCCCAAGCGGATCTACGTGATGCGCAAGCAGATCCGCGGCCGCTCCCCCGAGCGCCTGCTGACCCTGCTGGGCCAACTGCTGGAGGTGGAAACGGCCTTGAAGCGGGGCGTCGAGCCCGGCGCCGCCTTTCGCGACGGTTTTCTGCTGACGGCCGAAGCCCCGGCCGCGCCACGCCGCGGGCCTGGATAATCGCATCCAAGTGCATGCGGCGCTCAGCGATGGCCTTATTGGTGCAGAAGTTCGGCGGCACCTCGGTGGCCGATGTGGAACGGATCGGCAACGTGGCCCGACGCATCGCCCAGTGCCGCGAGGACGGCCATGATCTGGTGATCGTGGTGTCCGCCATGGGCCACACCACCGACGAACTCACGGCATTGGCCCGGGCCATCAGCCCCCAGCCGCCCCAACGGGAAATGGACATGCTGCTGGCCACCGGCGAGCAGGTGTCGATCGCCCTGCTGTCGATGGCCCTGCAGGCCCTGGGGGTGCCCGCCGTCGCCATGACCGGCACCCAGGCCGGCATCGTCACCGAATCCACCTTCGGGCGGGCCCGCATCCTCGAAATTCGCACCGATCGGTTGCGGCGCCTTCTCAATGAAGGCCAGGTGGTGGTGGTGGCTGGCTTCCAGGGCACCAGCAGCGGCGTCGCCGGCACCCCGGAGATCACCACCCTGGGCCGCGGTGGCTCCGACACCTCGGCGGTGGCCCTGGCCGCCGCCCTCGGCGCCGACGCCTGCGAGATCTACACCGATGTGCCCGGCGTGCTCACCACCGATCCGCGCAAGGTGGCGGATGCCCAGCTGATGGAATCGGTGAGCTGCGACGAAATGCTGGAGCTAGCCAGCCTGGGGGCGGCCGTGCTGCATCCCCGCGCCGTCGAAATCGCCCGCAACTACGGCGTGCCGCTCTGGGTGCGCTCCAGCTGGAGCGACAACCCGGGCACCCGGCTCACCAGCGGCCCCGCCCGGGCGATCGGCAGCGAGGGGCTGGAGCTGGGGCGGCCGGTGGACGGGGCCGAGCTCCAAGACGGCCAGGCGGTGCTGGCCCTGGCCCATGTGCCCGACCGCCCCGGGGTCGCCGCCGACCTGTTCGAAGCCCTGGGGGCGGCCGGCCTCAATGTCGATCTGATCGTGCAATCCAGCCACGAAGCCGCCAGCAACAAGACCGCCGGCAACACATCAGCCAGCAACGACATCGCCTTCACCGTGGCCGATGCCGAGCTGGAGACCGCGCGGGGCATCTGCGAAGCCCTGCTGGCCTCCCTGCAGGCCGATGGCGCAACCCTCAGCAGCGAAGCGGGGATGGCCAAGATCAGCATCGCCGGCGCCGGCATCATGGGGCGCCCGGGCATGGCGGCCCGCCTTTTCGACACCCTGGCGCGCCTGGGCATCAACCTGCGCCTGATCGCCACCAGCGAGGTCAAGGTCAGCTGTGTGGTCGATCGCGAGCTGGGCGCCCGCGCCCTGCGGGCGACGGCGGCGGCCTTTGAATTGGGGGAGCAGCAACTACGCGACGGCCCCCTACCGGCCGATCCCCTGGCGCCGGCGGTGCGGGGCGTGGCCCTGGACCGGGACCAGGCCCAACTGGTGGTGCGCCGCGTACCGGACCGCCCCGGCTCGGCGGCCCTGGTCTGCCGGGCCCTGGCCGACGCCAACATCAGCCTGGACGGCATCGTCCAGTCCGAGCGCACCCACAGCAGCGGCGACCAACGCAGCCGGGACATCAGCTTCACCCTGCGGCGCGACGACCGGCCCGGGGCCGAACGGGCTCTGGCGTCGGTCCTGGCCCAATGGCCCGGCGCCTGGATCGAGGAGGGTCCCGCCATCGCCCGCATCAGCGCCGTGGGGGCGGGCATGGCCTGCACCGCCGGCACCGCGGCGCGCATGTTCCGGGCCCTGGCGGCGGCGGGCATCAACATCGAGATGATCGCCACCAGTGAAATCCGCACCAGCTGTGTGGTGGCCGAATCCGAGGGCATCCGTGCCCTGCAGGCGGTCCATGCCGCCTTCGAACTGGGGGGCGCGACGCTGCACCGGGCGGAGGGCAGCGAAGCGCCCGCCGCCGGAGCGCCTTAGGCGAGGCGCCTTAGGCGAGGGCGAGCAGCGCTTCCGGCACCACGCCATTGCCCTCGGCGATTGCGGCGGCCATGGCCTGCTCCAGCCCCCGGGCCCGACCCAGCAGATGGGCGGCAAAGATGTCGCGATTAACCGCCGTATTGCTGGCCTGGAAGTAAGAACCGTGGGCGCAGCCCAGGTCGTAACCCCAGAGGCGTTTGGGACAGGTGGTGGGCAGCAGGTTCAAGTATTCGCGGCTGACGGGGAAACGGCGGCTCAGGGAACCGCCCACCAGATCACCCTGGGCATCCAGGTTGATCCAGCTGTTGGCCAGCGATGGGAAAGGTGCCCGTCCCCCCTGGGGCGGCCGGTTGGCCGGGCGCAGCGTTTCCTGCACCGGGCCGATCGAGAGGGCGCTGCCCACCGTGAAGAAGTGGGCCACCCGCCCCGCCCGAGGGCGAGCCTCCAGCTCCCGCAGGCCTTCGTAGGCGACCACCGTGCCCCAGCTATGGGACATCACATCCACCGTGACACCCGCATCCAGCAGGGGACCAACCTTGCTGGTGAAACGTTCCAAGATCTGGCGGCGCATGCCCTCATTGAGCATGTAGACCAAAAAGTCATCCAACCCGTCCAGGAAGCCCCGGGTGGCGGGGCGTTGCTCCAAGCCAAGGCCGCGGGCGGCCTCGCGATCGCCGCGATCTTCAATCACCTCCAGAATGGAGGCGCGCAAGGCCTCAGCCCTGGCGGCCTGGCCCTCCAAGCCCTGGCCCTCCAGGCCCTGGGCCCCGTGGGTCTGGGCATCCGCCAGGCTGCGGCTGTTGACCAGATCGCTCCACACCACCTCAATGCGGCCCTGCCCCAGGGTGCTGGGTTGGAACAGCCCGCCGACATGGGGGCTCAGGGCATTCCACCAATTGTTCGAAAACCCTTCCCCATGCTTGCCGATGCCATGCACACTCACGAGCACCCGCTTCGCCGCGCCAGGGCCGCGCCCCGCCTCGGCGACCAGCTCCTCGCCCCCCCCGGCGGGCCCCGCCTGGGCGCTGGCTTCCAGGGCCAAGACGGTATCTAGCAACTTCATGTAGGCCTCGATCAAGCGCTCCTGTACCGGGGCCATGGAGCGGCCGGCCGCCACAGGACCCGGCGAAACCGAAGCTGGCAACCCCGTCACAATCGGAGTGGCGATTGATGGTGCCAAGCCACCACCGCGGCCAAAGATTGGTCCGCTCAGGGCTTTGCCCTCATGAACCGGCACCTGCTCGTATCCGGATTTCAAGGAAGCAGCCACGGCCTTGATCAAGCTTTTGCTGTCCAGATCGGGGTGGGCCTGCAGGGCCTGGCAGAAGTAATAGGTGAAGGCACCTTGAAATGTGCCATTGATGTAGGCGTCCGCCGCGGTTTGGGTCTCCTGGCAGGCCATCAAATTCAGGTTGAGATCTGCAGAGCTGCTTAGCTTGGATGGTTTCACAGACCGTGACACCACCGCCCGGGATCCATCAAGACCCAGGTCCGGAGGTATCAGGAAGCGATTGACGCTGACCTGGGTCTCAGCCACAGGCCCCTCCGACCCCAAGCCCCTGCTGGTTTGGGAGGGACTGACAAGCATCTCGTGGACCATGCCCCTGGAATCCCTGACGGGCATGGCGCGACTGCTGCCACCGGAATGGCAGGTGTCCTTAACGATAATCAAATTGGCATCACGCCGCACCTGGCGCACCCATTCGTACCACTCATCATCAAGAATATAAGTATTTGGATTGTCAAAATCCATGTCATAGAGACAGGTGATTTCATCGCGACCATCGGTTTCGTCGCCATTTTTATCGCGCACGTTGGAGCCGTGGCCGGAAAAATGGAACACCAGCGTGTCACCTGGAGCCGCGCCCGCTGTCAACCATTGCCATTCCTTTCTCACTCTTGACTTGACGCCCTCGGCATCCCGCAGCAAATGGATGTCCTCGGGGCGAAAATCAAACTTACGGACCAAGAGATCCCGCAAGGACTGCACATCATTCACACAGCCACGAAGCGGCTGTTTAGAATAGGCATTAATGCCACAAAGAAGTGCTTTGCGTACCATGACCTGGGGCTTCAAGGGACAACTTTGTCCTAGGACAGTCGCCAGCCAAGCAATAGTGGAAACCGGCCATGCTTCGCAAGCCAAGTAGAGTTGCGCATAATTGATTGGCAACGACCCAACCACCCCCAGCGGAGCCTCTCCCCGTGATCCCCGGCCAGGTCCACACCAGCAGCACGGCCCTGGCCCTGTTCGACCAGCTCGCGCCCGTCGCCCCAGCCGAGCTCCTAGGCGATTGGCGCGGCCAGGGCCTGGCCACGGGCCATCCCCTAGATGGGGTGCTGGAGGCCTGGCATTGGCACGGCAAACGCTTCCTCAGCACCGAGGCCGTCCATCCCCTGATCTTCGCGGCGGCGGGCGGCCGGCAGATCAGCGTCGATCCGAACTGGGTGCCGATGGCGCTGCTGCGGGCCCCCTGGGTGGGGCGCCTGGCCCCCCTGGGCAGGCTGGCCCCCTGGCTGGTGCCCCTGCTGGCGACAGAAAAGCCCCGGG
>JBILDB010000191.1:0-5057 GCA_044352805.1 Cyanobium sp. | reverse complement strand
GGGAGCCGGCAACGGGCTCACGGATGCCGTCGATGTCGACGGGGGGAGCGGCGATGAAGGCAACGATGAAGCAGATGGTCGCGGCCAGCAGCGTTGGGATCATCAGCACACCGAACCAGCCCACATAGAGGCGGTTGTTGGTGGAGGTGACCCAATCGCAGAACTGATTCCACGCCGAAGCGCCGGAGCGCTGTTGGATTGTGGCGGTCATGAGGTCGAAGGGGGTGTCGTTGGTATCGGCCCCAGGGGGCAAAAGCGATACCGGACGGATGGATGGACGGGGAAAATCACCCCGTCATGAGCAACTGTAACGGATCATTGCGGCATTTGTAAAGGGGGCCCTTAAGTCCGTTCATCCGGAGCGGAGAGGGGGGTTTGGGTTCGTGGCCGCCTTGCGGTCGGCCTTCCCTTCTGGTCGCACCTTGCCAAGGGAGCTAGGAGGAGATCAGTTGCCGCCTGCTTGATGTCTTCGTGCCAACCGCCCCTGCCGTGGAGCCTGGGCCGTTCGGCCCGGGTCTGCCTGCTGGCACTGGCTCTGCTACTCGCCGGCTGCCAAACCAAACCGGCGGTCCAGGCCGAGCGCCTGGACCGCCTGGAGTTGCGCCTGCAGCAGCTAGAGCAGCGGCTGAACCAGGAACGTCAGCGCCATGACGGCGCCGATCGCTCCGGCAAACCTCCCGCCGGGGTGATTAAGTCCCTCACCCTGCGCAGCGGCTCCGATGACGACAGGTTGCGGATTTATTGGGCCAACGGCAGCACCACCGATCTGCCCTGCACCAAAGAACAGTCCACCCTTGTTTGCGGTTGAAGCAGGGCCCACCCTTTGTCCGATTGCCTGCCGTATCAGGACAGGTCTTGTTTGAGCCTTTTGGCAAGCGCCGTCAGGCTTGCGGCCCAAGCGGCGGCCACCGGCAGAACTTCCCGACGGGTCAGGCTTAGGGCAATGCCCTTTTCGCCGTAGGCCGCCTCGTTGATGAACACCGGCCAGCAGTGCTCGCTTTCTTCACCTTGCTCCGGGGTGAAGGCCGTCACCGTTCCATCCATCGCCAGAAACAGCGGATCCCCCGCCCTTAGGGGACGCCAATCCCGATCTTGAAGGCCGGGATGCACCAGACCCGCCGGGGAGCCATCGTCATGGCGGGGCAAGTCGATGCTGCGCAGGTGGCGATGGACAACCAGCTCGCTGCCCAGGGGGATCGCACCTTCGCGGGCCTGGGAAAGGGCCTCCAGGGCAGTTTCCACGGCGATCTGGCTTTGTTGGCAGATGGCCCCGCACACCAAACCCTGGGCCACGGGGCCCACCTCAATCACCAGGGAAGCGGGCCAACAGGCCGCCAGATAACCGCTCTGGTGAAGATCGCTTTCGTGCAGATAGATAGGTAACCCAAGGCGCCGTTGCAGCGCGGCCGCCAGCGCCAGGGAGGCTGGCTGGCGGTTGTAGAGCACCAGGCTGTTGCCCATGGCGGCCGTGGTGCTGTGCAGATCGATTGCCACCAGACAGGGTTCATTGCCCTCGGGGCCATGGCGGGCCAGCAGCTCGCGGGCCCGCCGCAGCTCGTACTGCGAGGCGTCGGGATCATCAAGTAGTTCGGGTCTGAAGCTGCGGTTCAGGTCCCGCTCCTGATAACGACGATTGGCGTGGGCAGCGGCCGGATTGCCAACCACCAGTTCGATCGCCAAGCCATGGCGGTGCAGCTGGCCAGGGTGTTGACGCCATTGGTCGAGGAGCCACAGGCCATTGCGTTCATTGCCATGGGTTCCGCCGACCAGCAGGACGCGCCCCTGCCGATGGTCGCCACCGTTGCCGTAATCCATCGGAGGCTCTCCTTCATTAATTGCAGTTTGGCGGAACCCCGCTGACTGCTTGGCTGCCTTGGGGCCGGCGCTGACCCAGAGTCAACTTCGTCTATAGCGATGGCAATGGCTCCCCCGGCAGCCCTCGTCCGCGGTGTTCGCCACTTTTGGCATTGCCAGTGGCGCCAATTGATGGCGGGGCTCGGCCCGGCCGATGCCCAGGGGCGCTATCTCCGCCCGGCCCCCGTGTTTGCCACCCTGCCGCCCCAGTCGGCGGACGCCGGCGAGCCCGGCGGCCATGTGTTGATCGTCGGCCGCAGCTGTCCCTGGGCCCATCGTGCCTGGATCACCTGGACCCTGCGGGGCCTGCAGCCTTGGGTGGATCTGCAGTTGGTGGAACCGGACCCCCAGGCCGGCCGTTGGCGATTCCCCCAACCCTTTGAGGGCTGCGCCACCTTGCTCGATCTCTACCGGCGCAGTGGCGCCCCTGCCGGCACCAGGGCCACGGTGCCGGCGTTATTTGGCCGTTCAGGCCAGACCATCGTGCTGAGCGAAAGCGCCAGGCTGATCGAATTGTTGAACGGCTGGCCCCAGGCCAGTGGGCCCGACCTGGCTCCCGAAACCCACCGCCTCGCCATCGAAGCCTGGCGCCAGCGGCTGCAGGGGGAGGTCAATGACGGTGTCTATCGCTGTGGTTTTGCCCGCACCCAGGCCGCCTACGACGAGGCGGAGGCGGCCCTGTTTCAGTGTCTAGAAGACGCGGATCGCTCCCTGGCCGTTGCCGAGGCGAAGCCACCGGCTGGGCTGGAGGACGGCGGTGGCCCCTGGCTGGCCGGCACTGCCAAGCCCTCCCTGGCGGATGTGGTGCTTTTCCCCACCCTGATTCGCTTGGAAATGGTCTATTCCCCCCTGTTCGGCTGCAGTCGCAGGCCCCTCTGGCAGTTGCCGGCCCTCTGGCGCTGGCGCTCCCGGTTCTACGGGTTGCCCGGAGTGGCGGCCACCTGTGCGAGCGAACATTGGCGCCGCGACTATTTCGGAGCCCTGTTTCCCCTGCACCCCTCCGGAATCGTTCCGGCGGGCCCTGACCTGAGCACACTGGTGCAAGCCCAACCGCCGGCCCTTCCATGACCAGCAGCATTCCCACCGCCGCGTCGCCAGCGGTTCACCAAGGGATGTTTGGTGAGTTCACGATCACCCAGCAGGACCAGCGGGAGGTGCTCACCTATCGCCTCGCCCTCAGCGCCGTTGCCCTGGGTGAGCTCGCTCTGTTGGTGCAGTGGTATCGCTGGGGTCCGGCCCTGGCCTGGCCCTGGCTGCTGCTGATGGCGGCGGGCCTGGGCCTGGCCCTGTTGCGGATTCACATCTATCTGCGTCCCCTGCATCTGGCCCTGAAGGCCTTCTGGTTGCTGGGATGCCTTGGCGGCCTGTTGCTGGCTATCAGGGTCGGACCAAATCAGATGTTGCCGGTGCTGGCCCGCCAGCCCCTCTGGATCCTGGCAGTGGGTCCCTTCTTTGCCGCCCTGGCTGGGGTGGGCTTCAAAGAGTTCTTCTGTTTCCAGCGGCCGGAGGCTATCGGTGTGACCCTGCTGTTGCCCCTGGCCTTGCTGGGCCGCCTGGCCGGTGTCATGGGCCCCGAGCTGACCATGGCTCTTTTGGCCCTGCAGGCCGGACTGCTGCTGCTGCTTTGCCTGCGCAAGTTCCCGATGCCTACCGCCGCCGACGTCGGTGACAAGAGCGTCTTCGCCCACCTGGAGCACCAACGTCGCGGCGAATCCCAACCTGTCGTGCCCGTTTCGTGAGCCTGATCTCTCTGGAGGGGGCAGGCAAGGATTTTGGCCTGCGCGTCCTCTTCGCCGACCTCAATCTGCATGTAGGTGAGCGCGAGCGCCTGGGGCTGATTGGACCCAATGGCGCTGGAAAAAGCACCCTGCTGCGGGTCCTGGCCGGGGTCGAACCCCTGGATCGGGGCCAGCGTCGCTGCTCACCCCGGCTCAAAGTGGTGCTTCTGAATCAGGACCCTGTCCTAGAAGCCGATCTCACGGTGATCGAGCAAGTGCGCTCCGGCTGCGCCGAGACTCTTGCTCTGCTGGAGCAACACCAGCAACTCAGCCAGGCCCTGGCGGACGACCCGGCCAATGGGGTCCTGCAATCCCGCCTCAGTCAGCTGCATGAAGGCCTTGAGGCCGGCCAAGGCTGGACCCTGGAGCGGCGTTGCCAGGAGGTTTTGGCCCGGGTCGGGCTGCGGGATCCCCACCAACGGGTGGGGGATCTTTCCGGTGGCAATCGCCGCCGTGTCGCCCTGGCCGCTGCCCTGGTGGCCGAGCCCGATGTGCTGCTGCTGGATGAGCCCACCAACCATCTCGATGCCGATGGGGTCGAGTGGTTGCAGGGCTGGTTGGATCGTTTTCGCGGCGCCTTGGTGCTCGTCACCCACGATCGCTATCTGCTGGATCGGGTCACCCGTCGGATTGTGGCGGTGGAGGGGGGTGAGGCCCGCGGCTACGAGGGTAATTACGCCACCTATCTGGCCCGCCGCGCCGAAGAGGAGGAGGCCCAGATCGCCGGGGCAGCCCGTTTCAGGGGCAGCCTCCGTCGCGAACTGGCCTGGCTGCGCCAGGGCCCCAAGGCGCGCAGCACCAAGCAGAAAGCCCGTCTGCAGCGTATTGAAGCGATGCGGGAGCAGCCGGTGCGTCAGGCCAAGGCAGCCCTACAGATGGGTTCCACGGCCCGGCGGCTGGGCAAACGCGCCATCGAAGCGGAAAACCTCGCAATCCAGGTTGGTGATCGCCTTTTACTGGAGGAATTCAGCCATGACTTCGGACCCGAGGACCGGATCGGCATCATCGGACCCAATGGGGTCGGCAAATCGAGTTTGTTAGATGCCATCGCCGGCCGTCTAGCCCCCACTTCTGGACGGCTGGAACTCGGTTCCACCGTGCGGTTGGCCTATTTCGATCAACACAGTGCCGCCCTGCAGCCCGTCGATGCTGGGCGGGGGGGCGAGCGCAAGGTGATCGATGTGGTTCAAGAAGAGGCAAGCCGGGTCGAGGTGGATGGGGTGGAGCTCAGTGCTTCCCAGTTGCTGGAACGCTTTTTGTTCCCTCCTGCCCAGCAGCACCAGCCTGTCGCCCGGCTCTCCGGCGGGGAGCGGCGCCGGCTGCATTTGTGTCGGCTGCTGATCAGCGCCCCCAATGTGTTGTTGCTGGATGAACCGACCAACGATCTGGATGTGGCCACCTTGACGGTGCTGGAGGACTTTCTTG
>JBILDB010000018.1:0-16432 GCA_044352805.1 Cyanobium sp. | reverse complement strand
CTATGCCGTCAGCGATGAGCTTCCGCCTGCTGTGGGGCGCCAATGGTCGGTGGTAGGTCGCTCGGCCCCAGGTAATCCCTGCCTGGACCGCCTCCAAAGGGACCAGGCGATTCGCATCCTCACCGGTGCCCCCATGCCCCCTGGGGCCGCCCGGGTGTTGGCCCAGGAGCTGGTGCGGCGCGAGGCGGAGGTCATCCAGCTCATCGCCGCAGCGGGTCCGGCCCGTTGGATTCGCCCGGCCGATGAGGAAGGGGCCCAGGGGGACCTGCTGTTGCCCGCAGGCCATCGCCTCGGGCCTGCCGATCTGGGGCGCCTGGCCGGATGCGGTGTCGAACGCCTCGAGGTGGTGAAGCGCCCCCGATTGGGTTTATTGGTCAGTGGCGATGAACTGGTGGCGCCAGGCTGCCAACGCGCCTTTGGCCAAATTTGGGAAAGCAATGGCACCCTGCTGGGGGCGCTGCTGCTGCGGCTCGGTTACCCCGTGGCCGCCACCCGCTGGGAGCCCGATGAGCCCAGGCGCCTGGGCCAAGCCCTTGATGACCTCGCCAGCGTCTCGGATGTGGTGGTCACTACCGGTGGGGTTTCGGCTGGAGACAGCGATTGGATTCGCCCCTTGCTGGCCGAGCGGGGCCGGGTTGACTTCTGGAAATTGTTCCTACGCCCCGGGCGTCCCTTTGCCTTTGGCCACCTGGGCGCGGCGGTGCCCCTGTTCGGCCTGCCCGGTAATCCGGTGGCCGCCGCGATCACCGCCTTGGAATTGCTCTGGCCAGCCCTGCAACACCTAGAGGGTGCCGAGCCCGAAGTCCCCCTGCGGCTGCGGGTAACCCTGGCCGATCGCTGCGAGCGTCGGCCGGGTCGGCCGGAGTTGGCCCGGGCCCGCCTGGAGGTGGATGGGGAGGGCCTGCCCCTGGCGCGGCTGGAGGGCAGCCAGGCCTCCTCCCGCATCGGCTCATTGCAGGGGGCCGATTTGTTGTTGGAGATCCCAGCCGCAGCCGCCACCCTTGAGCCCGGCATTCAGCTCTGGGCCCAGCTACTGCGGCGGTCCCTGTTCTGAGGCGATGGCCTGGCAGGGCGGCGGCGGCCCAGCTTCAGAGGGGAGTGTTTCCTGCCACCCAGTGGCCGCAGCCGTTGACCCATTCCCGTTTCCAGAACGGCGCCTCATGTTTGAGCGTTTCGAGCACCTCCTGGCAGCAGCGCAGGGCTGGCCCGCGCCGATCCGCCGCAACCGCCACCATCACGATGGTCTCTCCAGGTTTGAGACGGCCGACGCGGTGCCGCACCAGCACGGCGGCGACTCCGTGCTGGTGCGCCAGGGCCTGACTGATCGCCGCGATTCGACGTTCGCTCATGCCCGGATAGTGCTCCAGCTCTAGCGCCTCCAGGGGGGCGCCATCTGATGCCACCGGTCGCACCCGACCGATGAAGTGGGCTTCGGCCGCAGCAATCGTTGCCGGTCCCTCCCTCAAGAGGGACTGCCAGGCTTCCAGGCTGGGCAGGGGATCGAAGGGGCTGGTCAGCAGCTCCACATCCACCAGAACGGGGAGAGGGGGGGGAGCCACGCCTCAGCCCCCACTGATCGGCGGCAGGAAGGCGAGTTCGTCACCGCTGCCCAAGGGGGTGTCGAGGGCGGCAAATTCATGGTTGATCGCCACTCGCACCGTGGCGGGGGGAGCGGTGCCGCCGAGGTTCAACAACTTCCACACTGCCGCTGCGGTCATGCCGCTTTGGTGGACCAAGCTCTTTTCCTGCCAGCCAGCCTCCTCCCGCAGACCTGCGAACAGACGTACCCGCAGTTCCCCAGACGTCATGACTTTCGCCAACTCAGGCCCACTCCCATCAGTCTGCCGTCTGGGGTCCGCTATCCCCGCATCCCCTCCGCTAGGCCGCCCAGAATGGGTTACTAGCGTCGGAAAGCGATCGTGGGCCTTGCCATCGCCTTACTCACGGTCTCTGACCGTCGCAGCCTCAATGACGATCCCTCCGGTGATGCCCTCCAGCAACGCCTGCTGGAGGACGGCCATCAGCTGGCCGAGCGGCGCCTGGTGCCCGACGACCGCTATCGCATCCGCGCTGAGCTGAGTCGCTGGATCGCCGATCCCGCAGTGCAGGTGGTGCTCAGTAGCGGCGGAACGGGCTTGACGGGGCGCGATGGCACCCCTGAAGCGATTGCTCCCCTGCTGGACAAGACCATCGACGGCTTCGGCGAATTGTTCAGGGTGCTTTCCTTTGAGACGATTGGTACCAGTGCCCTGCAGAGCCGTTGTCTGGCGGGGGTGGCCAACGGCACCATCGTTTTTGTTTTACCCGGTTCCCTTGATGCGGTACTAACTGGCTGGGATCGGCTCATCCGCGCCCAGCTGGATGCCAGCTGCCGTCCCTGCAACTTGGTGCAGCTTCTGCCCCGCCTCGGCGAAGACCCGGATCAGCCGCCGAGATAGGCCATTTCCGCGTGGGGGGACAGGCTTGCGGGGGAGGTGGCCTGGGCCCTCAGCTCAGCCCGTTCTTCGCTGTAACGATCGCTGCGCGAGTGCCAGAGCTCGGCCAGGGCAAGGCGCAGGGCGGCCGCTTGGGGTCTGGGCCTAAGCCAGGGCCGCAGGTCCGTGCCGGTGCTGGCAAAGAGACAGGCAAACGCCAAGCCATCGGCGGTGATGCGCAGGCGATTGCAGTCGCCGCAGAAGGGTTCGCTGATCGAGGCGATGGTGCTGATCGGGGGGGCAACAGGGGACCCCGCCCCACCCCCATCGCGATAGCGCCAGCGCCGGTGGGTGGCGTTGGCTTCCCGCTCCAGGGGCACCAGGGGCCAGTGGTTGTGAATGCGGGACACCATGGTGGCGGCAGCCAGCACTTGGTCTGGTTGCCAGCCGTTGCGGTTGCCCACATCCATGAATTCGATCAAACGCAGTTCCAGCCCCCGTTGACGTGCCAGGGAAGCCAGGGGAAGCACCTGGTCTTCGTTGACGTCGCGTTGGATCACGGCATTCAGCTTCAAGCCACCCTGGGTCGGATCAAAGCCCGCCGCGCGGGCATGTTCAATGGCGGCGAGGACTTGCTCCAGCACCAGACCGCCATCGCGGCGGCCACTCATCCGCGCCACGCTGTTGGCATCGGTGCCATCGAGACTGAGGGTGACACTGTCGAGCCCGGCTTTGCGCAGGGCCTTGGCCCGTGCGGCCGAGAGCAGCTGCCCGTTGCTGGTGAGGGCGATGCGCCGAAGACGGGGCCGGAGCGGTTGCAGCGCCAAGATTAAGTTCTCCAGGTCGCCATCCAGCAGCGGTTCGCCACCGGTCAAATGCAGGGTGTGGGCGCCCAAATCGACGCTGGCGGCCACCAGCTCCCGCCTTTCCTCAACCCCCAGCATCCCGGGAGGATCCTTGCTCTCGGGGAGGCAATAGGGACAATTCAGGTTGCAACGTGCCGTCAGGGACAGGCGCACCACCCCAAGGGGGCGGCCGAGACGGTCTTGGAGGGGGGAAGGCTGCATGGCGGCAAGCTACGGCCGTTCCTTTGCCTCTGGCGTCCCCCCCCAGAGCGGGGCGACGTCCTCGGGTTCATTGGCGTTGCGCAAGGGGCCTGGGGGCAGGGCCAGCTCCTGGCAACCGACCGTGGCAATCCAGCGCTGCAACCCCCGCTCCCCCGCCGCGGTGGCTGCCCCGATCGCGGCCCGGTGGCGACCATCACTGGGGTATAGGCCCAGCAGCGGTTGGCGACGTTCCCCGTCATGGGCCACCAGGATGACGTTTGCATCGGTTGGGGCGGCCACCAGGGCCGCCAGGGTCGAGGGTCGCAGCCAGGGCATGTCGACGGGGCAGAGCAGCAGCCACTGGTTGGGATGAAGCTCCATTAGGCGTGCCAGCGCCAACAACGGGCCTTCCCTGGGCTCCGGTTCGACCAGCAGCTCGAGGCGATCGCCCCAGCCCCAGCGCTGCGCCAACCCCAGCGCCGCCTGCTGGTGGCTTTGGTGGTGACTGACCAGGGTGACGGGCCGCTCCAATCCTGCCAACAACAGCAAGGTGCGCTCCAACCAGGTGCCTCCATCGGGATGAAGGAGTAGGGCCTTGTCCTGACCCATGCGTCGGCTTTGGCCGCCGCAAAGGCAGCAGGCCCGCAGGGTCACTGCTGGGCGGGGGGACAGAGAGATGCAGGCGATCGGCATATTCACCGTATCTGCACCTGCAACTACATTCTGATTAGACCCTCAAGGCCAAGGCTAGTCAGCCAAGCTGGGCAGGTCTTTAGGGCGATCCCAGGCCCAGCAACCTGTCTTTTGCTGTGGCCAAAGCTGACTTGCCCTGTCGCGCCGATGGCTGTCGATTCCACCTCTCCCAGTCGACCGGTCCATTCGGTCTGCCCCTATTGCGGCGTCGGCTGCGGGCTGCAGATGTTGCCGCCTGCCGACGATGACGAGAACGGGGAGACGCCCCAACCCTGGGGCACCCGGGGGGACCGCCAGCATCCTTCCAGCCTGGGCCAAGTGTGCATCAAGGGCGCCACGGTGGGGGAGACCCTCGATCAAGAGCGCCTTCTCTATCCCGCCTACCGCGCCGGGTTGGACCAGCCTTTCGAGCGCATTGGCTGGGAGCAAGCCTTTGATTTGCTCACGGCCCGCATTAACACCACCCTCAAAGAGCGCGGACCGTCGGCTATCGCGATCTATGGCAGTGGCCAATTCCATACCGAGGATTACTACATCGCCCAGAAGCTGCTCAAAGGGGCGATTGGCAGCAACAACTTCGATGCCAACTCACGCCTTTGCATGAGTTCTGCGGTGTCGGGCTATGCCCGCAGCCTGGGTTCCGATGGCCCGCCCTGCTGCTACGAAGACATCGATCTGGCTGATCTGGTGGTGTTGATCGGCACAAATACCGCCGATTGTCACCCGGTGTTGTTCCAGCGCCTGCTCAAGCGCAAGAAGCGCCAGGGACGTGCCTTGAACATCATCGTGATTGACCCCCGCGCCACGGCCACAGCGGCGATCGCCGACTGCCATCTGGCCATAGCCTCGGGCACGGATCTGGCCCTGTTGCATGGCATCGCCCATCTGCTTTTGCAGGCCGGCAGCATCGATAGTTCGTTTGTGGCCACCGCCACCGAGGGCTTTGATGATTTCAAGGCCCACG
Organism: Cyanobium sp.; assembly: GCA_044352805.1. Lineage (GTDB taxonomy): Bacteria > Cyanobacteriota > Cyanobacteriia > PCC-6307 > Cyanobiaceae > Cyanobium. The sequence continues at coordinate 11,315 of JBILDB010000018.1, read as the reverse complement.
TGGCCGCCTGGACGCCGGCGCGTACGGCTGCAATCTGTGGAATCCCCGAGGAGGATCTGCGGGCCATCGCCAGCCTCTGGGCCGGCTCCAGGACCGTGCTCAGCCTCTGGTCGATGGGACTGAACCAGCGCGTTGAGGGCACGGCCACCGTGGGTGGCTTGATCAATCTGCACTTGCTCAGTGGCCAGATAGGCAAACCCGGCTGCGGTCCCTTCTCCTTGACGGGCCAGCCCAATGCCATGGGGGGTCGCGAGGCCGGTGGCCTGGCCCAGTTATTGCCTGGTTACCGCTCTGTAGCGGATGCCAGCCACCGCACCGAGCTGGAGCAGGCCTGGGGCCTGGCACCGGGTTCCATCGACCCCGCCCCCGGTCTTTCCGTCTGGCAACAGATTGAGGCCATGGAGGCCGGTGCCCTTGACCTCTGGTGGGTGGCGGCCACCAATCCCCTGGTCAGTCTTCCCCATCTCGACCGGGTGCGCGCTGCGGTGAGCCGTTGCCCCATGGTGGTGCTCAGTGAGGCCTACGCCGGCAGCGAGACCGCCGCCTACGCCCACCTGCTTTTGCCTGCGGCCCAGTGGAGTGAAAAGCAGGGCACGATGACCAATTCCGAACGGCGGGTGACCCTTGCTCCAGCCTTTCGCCAACCCCCCGGTGAAGCGCGGCCGGATTGGCAGGTGTTCGCCGAACTAGGTCGCCGCCTGGGCCATGGCGCCCAATTTCCCCCCAGCACGGCGGCGGATGTCTTTGCCGAATTTGTGGCTCTCACCGCAGGTCGCCTGTGTGATCTCTCCGGTTTAAGCCATGGGCTGTTGGCCCAAGCCGGTCCCCAGCAGTGGCCCTTCCCTGCTGGCAGCGAACCCACAACCACCTCAAAGCGCCTCTATGTCGACCACCGCTTTGCCACAGCCAGTGGACGGGCCCGTTTCCTCTGCGATCCACCGCTGGGCCTGGGTGAGCCACCCTGCGAAACCTTCCCCCTGGTCCTGACGGTGGGCCGCTATCTGGGGCATTGGCACACCATGACCCGTACGGGCAAGGTGCCAAGGCTCAACGCGATGCATCCCGAACCCTTGCTTGAGGTCCATCCCGCCGATGCCAAACGTTATGGCTTGGCCGATGGCGCCTGGGCCCAGGTCAGCTCTCGCCGCGGCACCGTCACTGCCAAGGTAAAGATCACGGACCGTATCCGTCCAGGCACTCTGTTTTTGCCGATGCATTGGGGCGGCAGCCAGGAGAAGGCCTGTGAAGCCAATGCCTTGATGCATGCCTTGTTCTGTCCCCATTCACGCCAACCCGAGCTCAAGGCGGCGGCGGTTCGGCTGGAAGCTGCCGACCAGGTGTCAGGCGAGGAGGGGGCTTAGGTGTCGTCGTGGGCGTGGCGGCGATAGAGGAAATCAAGGGCCTGATTTCGCAAGGCGCCATAGCGGTTGTCGGCCAGCAAGGCTTCGTGATTGCGGGGTCGCTCAAAGGGCACAGTGAGGATTTCACCAATCGTGGCGGCCGGACCGTTGGTCATCATCACGATGCGATCGGCGAGGAACAGGGCCTCATCAATGTCATGGGTGATCATCAAAACGGTGGGTTTCTGTTCGCGCCAAATCGCCAGGAGTTCCTCGTGGAGTTCTTCCTTGGTGATGGCATCAAGGGCGCCGAAGGGCTCATCGAGCACGAGTACGGCTGGATTCACCGCCAGAGCCCTGGCGATGGCCACTCTTTGCTTCATGCCCCCGGAGATTTGCCCCGGTTTCTTGTCGGCCGCTTCACTGAGGTGAACCATCTCCAGGTGATGGTCCACCACCCGTTGGCGGCTAGCTGCATCGAGCTCGGGTCGGGCAGCCTTCACTGCCAGATTGACGTTCTGCCAGACCGTTTTCCAAGGCAGCAATGAGTAGTTTTGAAACACGACCATGCGGTCCGGACCCGGCCGTTCGATCGGTTGACCCGCCAGGCTCACCATGCCACTGCTGGGTTTGAGGAATCCCGAAACCATATTGAGCAGGGTGCTTTTGCCGCAGCCGGAATGGCCGATGACACAAAGAAATTCCCCCTGTCGCACCTGCAGATTGATATCACGCAGGGCTTCAAAGGAACCGCGGCGGGTGGCGTAGACCTGGCCCACCCCGCAGAACTCGAGAAAGGACGGGTTGGTGGCTGGGGTGGCGGCGCTCATGATGGTGGGGGGGTCCGTCAGCGGGACAGCAGGGCCCTTGCGGAGAGGCTGGGCAGGGGGATTTGGGCGACTGGAGGTTCCGGGGCTCCGGGGAGGGCCTTCAGGTAGTCGAGGGGATTGTCCTGGTCGAAGGGGATGTCATCGGCAAGGCGGAAGGGGTGACGATCGGGACGGAGGCTGGGGTAGCCGGCAGCGGCAAGGGCCCGGTCGCACAGGTCTGGGCGATAGACCTGGCCAAGCAGTTCGAGCCGATTACTGGGAAATGGGGACCAACCCCAGCGGCTGAATTGACTCAGAATCCACGCCCCCTCGGCCCGATTGGGAATGTGGGCGCGGTCAAAGTGGTAGCGGTTGAACTGAAGTAAGGGCTGAGGCTTTTCATCGGTGCCGTAATCGAACTGGCGCTGTAGAGCAATCTCGGCCCGGCGGCCCAGCCATTGATTTTGGCTAAGGATTCTGGTCAGCTCGGGTCGCTGGCCGCCATCGTCGCAACGTTCGGCGGCTTTCATCAGGCCGGCGCCAAGGGCATCAAGGGCCCCTGGATGGTCTTCGGCCCACCGTTCCGAACAGCTGAGCACCTTTTCGGGATGCCCGCTCCAGATGTCCAGATCAGTCGCCAGAACATAGCCCTGGCGATCTTCGACGGCCTCGGCAACCCGATAGCGACCGGCGATGAACCCATCGATTTGTTGAGTTCGCAGGGCCCCCCCCATCGTCATCGGCGAGAGGGGGGTGAAGCGCACCTGGCGGTCGGGGTCGATGCCGCCGGCTGCCAACCAGTGGCGTAGCAGCAACTCCGCCATCGAGCCCAACTCGGGCACCGCCAGGGTGAGGGGTTGGCCCCGGTTCAGAAGCAACTGGCGCAGATCGGTGCGACACCTGACCCCCTGGGCCAGCAGGGAACGGGCCATGCAGAGGGCATTGCCGTTGCGGCTCACCGTCATCGGCGTGATCGCCGGCCAAGGGGTTCGGCCCCCCAGTCCCAGGTTGAGAGCCAGGGGCGTTGTTGCCGAGGTGATGGCCACCTGCAGATCAGCTTCGAGCAGCTTTGCTTCGAGACGATCCCAGCGGGCGAACGGGACTGGCACCACCTCAATAGCGGCCCCGTCGAATAGGGTTTTGTCCAGGGCGACGGCCAGGGGGGCGATGTCAAGCCCTGGCAGGAAACCGAGTCGAATGGTTTCTGGCCTCCGGGGCCCTTGCTTGCGGGCCGGCGGCAGGGCGTTGGCGCCGCCCTGCCGCCCGTCGATTCCGGCGGCCGCAACGACACCGGATGCTGCAACAACACTGGCGGCCGCGGCGACGCTGGAGCGGTGCTGGCGCAGGCGTCGCTGCTGATGCAGAAAGCCGATCAATTCACCCCGCAGGTGGTAGTAATCGGGGTGCTTAATCACCTCCAGGCGCTGGCGGGGCCTGGCGAAGGGCACGTTGAGAATCTGGCCGATCTCCGCCTCAGGGCCATTGGTCATCATCACCACCCTGTCGGAAAGCAACAGGGCCTCATCTACATCATGGGTAACCATTACGGTTGTAACACCAGCTTCTTGGCAGATCTGCATCAGTTGTTGTTGCAGATTGCCGCGAGTGAGGGCATCGAGGGCCCCAAAAGGTTCGTCCAGAAGCAGCAAACGGGGGCGGATCGAAAGGGCCCGGGCGATCGCCACCCTTTGTTTCATACCGCCCGACAGTTCAGCCGGCAGCTTGTCGGCAGCGTGGCTGAGACCCACCATCTTGATACTGCGATCAATGGTTTGTTTGCGCTCCGCGACCGAACTGGAGGCCATGACGCTATTGACCGCCAGGGCTACGTTCTGGCGAACGGTTTGCCAGGGCAGCAAGGAATAGTTCTGGAACACCACCATGCGATCCGGGCCTGGCTCATTAACCTCGCGTCCGTCGATCAAAATGCCACCATTGCTGGCTTGGGTAAGACCCGCCAAGAGATTAAGCAGGGTGCTCTTGCCACAACCGGAATGACCAATCAAAGAAATAAATTCCCCTTCTCTGATTTCAAGGTCAATGTCCTTGAGAGCGATGTAATGGCCACCGTCTTTGAGGGGAAAGACTTTGGTGACATCATCAATAGTAAGGAATCGATCCATCTCAGTTACCACCCTGAGCAACTTTGCTTCCAGTCCAGGCCACTAAGCGATCAAGGGCTAAACCCACAAGTCCAACATAGATAATAGCCAGGATGATTTGGCTGGAACTGCTATCGCCACCAGCGTTGTAGGCATCCCAAATAAAGTAGCCGATGCCCCCGTCGGCTTTGAGCATTTCGGCTGCAACGATGGCTAGCCAGGCCAGTCCGACAGCAATTCGCAGGCCCGTGAATACGTAAGGGACAGTTGCGGGAATCACAATGTTACTAATGTATTCACTTTTGCGTAATCTCAAGACTCGGGATACATTAGTATAGTCCTCAGGAATTTCTCGGATCCCCACAGCTGTGTTAATGATAATTGGCCAGATCGCCGTAATGAAAATTACAAAGATAGCCGAAGTGTTGGCATTCTGAAACACCATCAGTGAGATGGGGAACCAGGCCAAGGGAGGTACGGTGCGCAGCACTTGAATTACCGGATCAAAGCCTTTGCCGATAAAGCGATTTAAGCCCAGCAGGCCGCCGATGGCGATGCCCACGATCGCGGCTAGGCCATATCCCAAGGCCACTCTCTGTAGCGAGATCAGGATCTGCCAGCCCAGCCCTTTGCTAGTGCCGCCGTTGTCGAAAAACGGTTGGTTGATGTAAGGATCCCAGGTATCGGTGATCACATTGATGGGACCCGGCAGCCGGCCTGTGCCAAGGATCAGGGAAAGGGCTTGCCAGACAAGCAGGAAGCCGCCGATGCAGACCAAATAGGGCAGCATGCCGCGAAGCACCGGATTCTTTAGGCGCCTCCGGGTGGGTTGCGACAAGGATGTCGCAGAAGCGGAGAGGGACATCTTGTACTAAGGGTGGGTCGGAAACCCCCAGATGGCAGGGCTGGCTGGCTGGGGTGGGGGTGCTAAGGATGGACGGAATTCAGGCCAGGGTCTTGATCTTTAAAGCATCGAGATAGGCCTTGGGATTCTCAGGGTCAAACACGACGCCGTCAAAGAAGGTTTCCTTGCCCCGTGAATCACTGGCGGGAATCGCCTGTTCTTGCCCAAGGGCTTTGGCGGCCGTTCTCCACAGGTCACTACGGTTCACCTTGTTCACCAGTGCCGAAGTATCGGTATTGGCGGGAAGATAGCCCCAGCGTATATCTTCGGTGACAAACCAGGTATCATGACTTTTAAAGGGGAATGAGGCATTATCCGACCAGAAAAGCATCTTATAAGGACTATTTTTTACAATACGACCATCGCCATGATCCACATTGCCGGCAAGTCGAGGCTTGATGTCTTCGACCTTGGCCTTAATATATTTGTCCTGAGCAAGAATCTCACACATTTCGTCGAGATTGGCAGGGTTTTCACACCATATTTGGGCTTCTTGCACGGCCTTGAGCAAGGCCACAGACGCATTGGGATTCTTGTCTACCCAGTCAGCCCGCATCGTAAATGATTTTTCCGGATGCTTGTTCCAGATTTCCCCTGTTTGTGCAGCAGTATAGCCGAGTTTTTTGTTGACTAAGCGCTGGTTCCAAGGTTCGCCTACGCAAAATAAGTCCATAGTTCCGGTCTGCATGTTTGCCACCATCTGGGGAGGTGGGACCACAACTAAATCGGCATCTTTATTGGGATCAATGCCGTTTGCAGACAGCCAGTAGCGCATCCATAGATCATGGTTGCCCCCGGGAAATGTGACGGCGGCTTTGAGCTTTCTGCCCAGACTACTGGCACCTTTGGCCAGGGCTTCTTTATTGTTGACAGTGAGCTTGGCATCCAACAAGGCATTGGAGGCCGAGATGGCCTGACCCTGTAGATTCAACCTGGCAAGTATGTACATAGGCAGGGGTTGGTTGCTCTTAGTTATCTTTCCGGCCGTTAGCAAATAGGGCATAGGACTAAGAATATGGGCTCCATCAATCCCCCCAGCGCCACTGCCAAGCTCAAGGTTGTCCCGGGTTGCGGCCCAGGACGTTTGCTTGAGAAGTTTCACCTCGGGCATGCCGTGCTTGGCAAACAGACCTTTTTCTTTAGCAATGATCAATGGCGCCGAGTCCGTCAGCGCAATGAAGCCCAGTGTTGCACCATTGACCTCGTTGCTGATGCTGCCCGTTGCGGGAGCATCCGATTTTGTTGTCGGCTTCTGGCCGCCACAAGCAGCCAGGAAGGCCGTGCCAGCCGCCGTGCCAGCTGCTGTGATCAGAAACTTGCGACGCGAGAACTGGGCCATAGCAATGCAGGGGAATGGTGGGAGTTTTCTTGCAGTTAATGGAGAGGAAATCTCCAAAGCGAGATTTCGCTTTGAGCTTGAGCTTGAACCACGAAATAAAGATCGGCAGCAGCGAGCGGGCGGCCGGCCGGTGTGCCATGACCAGTCTTCACAAAGAAGCGCTCTGATCAGGTAAGTCCGTTTCGGCGCCCAAAGCTTGCCGATTTGTTAATCAAACCATGCAGAGTCTTAGCCGATGGTCACAATGGCTACAAAATTCATGGCACCCCTGGGAATTGCAACGCTGCTGGAATTTCTTGCCTAGGCGGCATGGGCCCCCCATCGCTCAAGGGTCCTTCAGCAATCTGAATTCGAGCAAGGCCGTCGCCAGGTTGCGGTGTTCATGGCCAGGGTGGCTTAGTTTGATCAGGGCGAACCGCTGCAACTCGTCCAGGTTTGCCCAACGTTGGGGCTCAATCTTGAGGCCAAGCTGGTCGCAGGAGAGTGCCACCTCCTCAGGCAGGGTCCCTGCTTCTTGCCAGCCACAGGAGCGCGCCGGTTGCAAGGGCTTGGCCGGTCCTTCTGGAAGGTTGTTACTTCGCATCAACAACCATTCTCGCAGCTCCACGAGCGAGGTCATGTCATCTTTCCATTGCAGCAGACTTCCCCGTTCGGCTGAGCTCAAGCCATGCCATTGGACCAGTTTCAGCTTTACCCCCGCCAGATCGAGCTTGCGGCGTACCGCCATCGGTAGGCAACGCAGATCGCCGCTGAAGTCGGCTTCGAAGTCAAAGAGTCGGTTGTGGATGGCCCCTTGACCCGGGGGGCTGGATAGTTCGCTCATCGGGCAAGCTCCATGCATTTGTTGGCGCCGATTCGGGCTTGCAGGAGGGCCCTGGCCTGTTCCAGGGCCGTTGGCAGATCGTCATGGCGATCCGCCAACCAAAGGTAGGCACCGAGATTCCAGAGCAAGGCCTCCGCCAAGGGGCCCTCGCCCCTCAGGGCCAACTGGCCGTCCCTTCGCCAATCCTCCAACCCTGACCAGGGGATCTCTGCCGCGCTGATGCCATGGTCCCGCGGGTGAAGCAGGATGCGCTCTACGGTCCCTTGGCGCACTCGGGCCGTAATCCCGACCCGAGTGGTGGGCAGATCGGTCGATCCTTCCAGCCCCTTGACGGTCAACAGGTCGGTTTCGCCGGCTGCAGCTAGGGCTTCCCAGGCCCGGGCTTCGGTGGGTGGATGCACGAAGCCGCTCACCAGCAGCCGTTGGCCCTGGTGAGGGGTCCAGAGCAGTTCGAGGCTGGCCACAGGCGGTCGTTTGCCGATCAGATCCCTGATCAACACCAGCCGTTCGGCGGCTTGGAAATGGTCTGGTTGGTGGGTCAGGGCCAGGCCATGGCTATCGAGCCGGTCCTGGACCGCTGTCAACGGCAGGCCCCGCCACTCGATGCCGAGGGTGGCGAACAGCTCGGCCAGGGTGATGCCGTATTTCACCGGCATGGGGTTTCCCCCGTGCAGCACCACCGGAATACCTGCGGCCGCCAGCGTCAGAGCCAGCAGGGGCAGCACCGGGGCGGTGCGGCTGCGGCCGTCATAGGGAACCCCAAAGCACAGAGCGCGGCGCCCGGGAGTGGTCAGGATTGGACCCAAGCAGCGATATCCATCCAGCATGCCGCTGAGCTCCTGGGGCGCTGGCCGACGAATGCGGTGGGCAATCAGAAAAGCCCCCATCTGGGCCGAATCAACCTTGCCTTTGAGCATCAACTCGATCGCTGCACGGGCTTCTTGGCGACTGAGGCCGGTGCTGGTGTGTTCGCCGCTGCCCACCTTGCCGATCAGTTCTCGGAACAGGGCGCAATCCGGACCCAGGGCATCAAGACGCTCCTGGCGGCGAGCTTCAAGCGTCGCCACGGGGGAATCCGTCGTTGGATTCTGTAGCGGTTGCAACAGGGGGGGATCCGGCCTGGGTGGTCATAATGTCATTGAGCGTAGGCGGTTTCGGGTTCCAGGCTGAGGTCTGGGCCCCGGTGTGGTTTTGATCACCACCCCTCCCCCGTTCCCGTATATGTCCGACTCCCCAGGAGCTGCTGTCGATACTGACGGCGATGCATTCCACGTGGTTACTGAGCCGCTGACAAAATTGGAGTTGGCCAAGTCCAACTTCTGCGGCCTCGATCTTGCTCCCCGCCTTGATGAACTAGCCCGCATGGGCTGGGAATCCCTTGATGAGGCGACCCTCACCATCCATCTCAAGTGGTTGGGAATCTTTTTTCGTCCGGTCACCCCCGGAAGATTCATGCTGCGCCTGCGGCTGCCAAATGGGGTCATCAGCGCCGATCAGCTGGAGCTGCTTGCGGAGGTGGTCGATCGCTGTGGCGAGCATGGCAGTGCTGATATCACCACCCGACAGAACATTCAACTGCGCGGTCTCTTGCTGGAGGACATGGCGTCCTTGCTTAATTCCCTGGAGCGGGTCGGCTTGACCAGCCGCCAGTCGGGTCATGACAACCCCCGCAACATCACGGGCAATCCACTTGCCGGCATTGATCCTGACGAATTCTTGGACACTCGTCCCCTGGTTGGGGCCATCCAGAACCTTTTGCTGGGCCCCGATGGGCCCCGCAATCTGCCGCGCAAGTTCAACGTGGCGGTGGGTGGGGCCCCCGACAGCTTTCTGCTTCACAACGATCTGGCGTTCCTGCCGGCCCTTTGCAAGGGCGAGCTGGGGTTCACCGTCATGGTGGGGGGTTTTTTTTCAGCCCAACGCAATGAGCTGGCGATTCCCCTCGGTCTTTGGTTGCGCCCCGAGCAGTTGCCGCTTTTCACCCTGGCCGTACTGCGTCATTACGAGCGCCATGGGGATCGAACGACCCGCCAAAGAAGCCGTGTGATGTACCTGATTGAGGCCCTGGGCCTTGATGCCTATCGGGCCGAAGTCCTTGAGACTCTGGGGGCCTTGGGTGGTGGCACTGGTGAGGCGGTTCTGCATGACGGCTCCCATCTGGTGTCAATCGCCCCGCGGGATGTCTGTGGTGTCCATCCCCAGAAACAGCCAGGGCTTTGTTGGGTGGGCCTGAACGTGCCCCTGGGTCGCCTCGACAGCGCTGCCATGTACGCCTTAGTGGAGCTGGCCCGGGGCTACGGCAGTGGTGAACTTCGCTTCAGTGAGAGTCAAAATATTTTGATTGTTGATGTCCCGACCCAGCGGATATCGGCCCTGCTGGAGGAGCCCTTGCTGCGGCGTTTTCCAAGTGATCCAGGACCGCTGCTGGCCGAAGCCGTCAGCTGTACTGGTAATCACTACTGCGGATTAGCCCTGATCCCGACCAAAAGCACGGCCCTGGCGGTGCTCCAAGAGTTGGAACAACATTTGGTGTTTCCCGATGCGGTGCGGACCCACTGGACCGGATGCCCCAATGCCTGTGGCCAGCCCTACCTAGGTCAGATCGGATTAATGGGAACCAAAGCTCGTAAAGACGGTCAGATGGTAGAAGCCGTCAAAATCTTCCTGGGGGGTTCCATGGCCGAAGATCCCCAGTTGGCGGTTTTGCATGAAAAGGCCGTGCCGCTGTGCGATCTGCCGGATGTTCTCGAAACTCTGTTGGTGGAGCGTTTCGGGGCCAGCCGCCGCAACGCTTCGGCGTGAATCCGTCTTTTCCCCTGGCTCTACGACCGGCTGTCATGGTGAGAAACCTTGGGTCCAATTCCGTTCCGGTGCCATCTGTAGCTGCCGAACTCCCCTTCGAACCCGACCCCGGCGCCCTGCCGGTTCCCGGCCATGCCGATCGCTTGCCCTGGCTGCTGGCCTTGCGGCGCCACAGACCCTTGGTGCTGGAACCGTGGCTGCGGGCCATCGAACTCGCTCAGCTCGAGCCGGAGCCTGATCTGCTAGCCGTGCTGGCGGACCAGCTCGACGCGGATGCCGCCGTCCGCTTGCTGCGTTTCTGGTGGCAAAGCCCCGAACGAACGCCATCCCTGCCCAACCTGGTGGGCCGCGTCCGCGACAAAGCTGTAGCGGACCTGTTGGGCGCTGCCCTCGGTGATATGCGAGAAGGACAGTTGGATTCCGCTAGCCAGGCGCTCCTGCTGCCCTTGCTGGGGTATCAGCGGCGGGCCAGTGACTTCCCCCTTTTGCAACGGCTGGCCCTGCAACCGGGTGATCGCCAGGTCAGGCGGTCTGCTTTGGAGGGGCTGAGCCTTGGTTTGAGTGCCTGGCCCTTGACTGCTCTGCGCCACACCCTGGTTTGCTTAGCCAGTGATCTGGACCCCCTGCTGGCGGGCGCGGCGGTTGATTGCCTGGCCCGGTTGCCCAACGCCCGTTCCCCGTTAATCCTGCTGGGACGCTCCGCCCTGGAGGCTTCTGTAACCGAACGGCTGCAACGCCGGCTGCGGGCCCTTCCCGCCAGCACCCTGCTGCTGTTGGTGCATGGGCGAGCCGATGGCTTCATTCCCCCGGACTTTCGCTCCCTGGCTGCGGAGCTGGAACAGCGCCGCGGTGCGCCAGTGAGGCTGCGGGCCCTCACCGATCCGAACCCCCTACCCCCAGAGCCGCTGGGTGATCCCCTATCGCTGATTCCTCTTTTCCTGCTGCCAGGGGGACACGTGCGCCATGACGTACCGGCGATCGCGACCGCGTTGCGGCGGCAGGGACCGGTGCGGGTCCTGCCCTTTCTGGGGGCTTGGCCCTGTTGGCAGCGCGCCCTGGCGTTAGAGGTGGCCCAAGGCGCTGCTGAGCGGGTCCGACCGCGATGGCTCCACCACCCCGTCGCCGGCCCATTGGCCGTCCGCTACCTTGCCCATCTCGAACGGGTGACCGGTGCGACCTGTATCCAGACTCCTGAG
>JBILDB010000190.1:0-5074 GCA_044352805.1 Cyanobium sp. | reverse complement strand
AGCGGCTGGATTTCTCCTGTGCCCTCTTCGATGGCAGCGGCGGCCTGGTGGCCAATGCACCCCATATCCCCGTGCACCTGGGCTCCATGGGCGACAGTGTCGTCAGCCTGCTGGCGGCCGTGGCCCGCGGTGAGCGTCCGCCCCTGGCGCCCGGCGATGCGGTGGCGGCCAACAACCCCTACAACGGCGGCACCCACCTGCCCGATATCACCGTCATCACCCCGGTGTTTGCGCCCACCCCTGACGGCTCCGATCCAGCGACATCGACATCGGCGAAATCGGCAGCTGATCCCCTCTTTTTTGTCGCCAGTCGCGGCCACCACGGCGATGTCGGTGGACTGACGCCGGGTTCGATGCCGCCCTTCAGCCAAGGCATCAGCGAGGAGGGCCTGCTGCTCGACAACGTGACCCTGCTGAGCGCTGGCCACTTCGACGGGCCCGGCTGGCGCCAGCGGCTGGCGGCGGGACCTTATCCCGTCCGCAATCCGGACCGCCTGCTGGCCGACCTGCAGGCCCAACTGGCCGCCAACCGGCTCGGGGCCAGCGAGCTGCAGGCGCTGGTCCAACGCCAAGGCATCCGTCCGGTGCAGCGCGCCATGGCTCAGGTGCAGGCCAATGGCGCCGCAGCGGTGCGCCGCGTCATCGACCGGCTCCAGGACGGCTCCCACCGCCTCAACCTCGATGACGGCAGTCAGTTGCAGGTGACGCTCAGGCTGGATCGGACCCGCCGCCGGGCCCGGCTTGATTTCACGGGCACCTCAGCGCAGCAAGCCGGCAACCGCAACGCGCCGCTGGCCATCACCAAGGCGGTGGTTCTCTATGTATTTCGGACGCTGGTGGGGGATGAGATCCCCCTCAATGCCGGCTGCTTTGAACCCCTCGATCTAGTGGTGCCGCCGGGCTGCCTGCTGCACCCCAGGCCGCCGGCGGCAGTGGTGGCCGGCAACGTCGAAACTTCCCAGGCCCTGGCCAATCTGCTGTTTGCCGCCCTGGGGGTGATGGCCTCGGCCCAGGGCACGATGAACAACCTCAGCTTCGGCAACGACCACTGCCAGTACTACGAAACGATCGGTGGCGGCACGGGGGCAGGTTTTTTCGAGCCAGCGGGCTTCGCCGGTGCTGACGCTATCCAGAGCCACATGACCAATTCGCGGCTCACGGATCCGGAAATCCTGGAGGCGCGCTATCCCGTGCGGGTCGAACATTTCGGCATTCGCCGCGGCAGTGGTGGCGAGGGGCACTGGCGCGGTGGGGAGGGTTTGATCCGCGAATTGCGCTTTCTCCAACCCCTCAGCGTGGCCCTTATCTCTGACAGCCGCCTCCAGGCACCGGAGGGCTTGGCCGGTGGGGGACCCGGAGCCCTGGGTCGCAACCTCCTGATTCCTGCGCACGGCGACCCCGAGCTGCTGCCGGGTTGCTTTGAGCGCCAACTGGCGGCCGGCGATCGCTTGCGTATCGAAACCCCTGGCGGCGGCGGCTACGGGGCCCCGTCTGGGGCCTCCCTATTGGATGCTGGCTGAAACAGGTTGCGTTGGATGCGCCAACTCTTGATGCGCCCACCATTCAGACTCGTGTTGCTCTGTCCCGTTCTGACCTTGCTGGCGTTGGCGGCAGGGTTGGGTGGTTACTTGGCCCCGCCGACTGCCCGGGCCGAGCTGCCGCCAGCCGTCTACGCCGAACGCCAGCGTCAGGCGGCGGTGGTGGTGGACCTGGAGGTGCAACGCGTCAGCGTGATCGGTGCGGAGCTGCACATCAGGGCCAAGGTGCTGGCGGTGCAACGCCGGCCCAGGGGTTCGTCTTTGGAGGCCGGCCAACGCATCGATCTTTTTTACAGCCATCCAGAACGCCACCCAGCCAACTGGCCCGGTCCAGGCCCGATTCCGATCTTGCAACGGGGCCAACAAACCCGTGCCTGGCTCAATCCCCTTGGCGATCGACCCGGGGGGTTTACCCCGGCGGCCGGGAGTCAGTCGTTTGCGGGGATGGGGTCGCCTTGAGACGGGCAGGCACCCGTTGCCGCTGCGGGCTCCCAGCCCGGGCGCGGACGATTTCCCTATCTGCCACCCGCACTTGCAGGGAAACCGTGTCACCAATGGGCAATCAAACCATCACCCCGAAAAAGCCCTAATAAAAAGCCCTAAAAAAACTCATCAAAATTATCAAAATCTACCGCCTTGAAATTACCGGCTTCCACCTGCTGCATCAGTCGCACCAGTTGCACCCACAAGGCCCCGGCGGTGGCCAGGGAAAGCAAAAAAGCCACCAACAAGGCGGCACCCGCCGCAAAACCAAACACCTGCAAGCTGGCGCCGATGAACAAAGTCACCCCCACCAGCAAACCGATGTAGGGCAACATCGTTTCGCGCCGGGCCAGGGGCAGCAGGGGCAGCCGATCCTGCTTCCAGTCCTCAAGGCGATTCTGTACCAGCTTCGCAAAGGTCAGGCCGCACAGCACCGCTATCGCCAGCCCCGCACCCGCCAGCACATAGGGAGGCGAATCGAAACGGGCGTACTCCAGCAGGATCTCGGCGTCATTGAGGTCGCCGAAAAAGTCATTGGCCTGCTCGATAACCGCCTGGGGACCATCGATGGGGACGGCGCCCAACAGGGGCGGGGCGGCTGGCAACCGGATCACTTGGCAAGGGCGAACATGGAGCTGACCCTAAAGGCACGATCTGCGGCCTGGCTCCAAGCCCGCAGCTGAACGGGGCCTGAAAGCTGGGGCACCATGGTGGGCCCTAATGCTTGGCCTAACTCGCCTGGCTGGCCAGGGGGTTGATGCGGGCCAGCAAATCCCCCGCCAGGCGCGCCGGCGAAAAGGTACGCCCCATCAGGCCCATCAGGGCCTGCAGATCTTCGGTCTGCAGCCGATTGTCCCGCACCAGGGTGAGCAGCAGGCGCTGCCTGAGGCCACTGCCCTCTTTGCCGAAGAGCAACCGCAGGCCATCGCGGGCCACCGGCAGCAGGTCCACCTGGGTGCCATCCCCCTCAACCACCGCCAGGAGGTTCTCGAGGCGCTCGATGCGCAGTCGCCCGCTGGCATCGAACAGCACCTCCAGCAATTTCTCGCGCATCTCGGCCGTGTCCCCGGCCAGCAGGCGACGGGCCACGTAGGGATAGGCGACGCGAATGATGCGAAAGGAAGGATCCAGCCGCATCGCCAGCCCCTCCTGACTGACCACCGCCCGGATGATCAGGGCAAAGCGGGCAGGCACCCGGAAGGGATAGTCATACATCAATTCCGAGAAGCGATCGGTGATCGCCTTGAAGTTGAAAGCGCCGACGTTTTCCCCCAGGGCGCCGCCCAACACCTCCCGCAGGGCGGGCACAATTGGTTTGAGATCGGCCGTGGGGTTGAGGAAACCAAGCCGGCGAAAATCTAAGGCTAGGGCTTCGAAATCCCGATTGATCAGATGCACCACGGCCCCGGTCAGGGTAAGCCTGTCCTTATCACTAATCGAATCCATCATGCCGAAATCTACATAGGCCATGTGGCCTAAGTCGCCGGTGCGGCCCGATAGGGCAAATAGATTGCCTGGATGGGGATCGGCATGGAAATAGCCGAATTCCAGCAGCTGGCGCAACCCCGCCACCACCCCGGTGCGGATCAGGGCCGCCGGATCCAGGTGGTGGGCCTCCAACTCGCGGCGGCTCTGGAGCTTGACGCCGTGGATCCATTGGGTGGTGAGTACCCGCCGCCGACTTAGGGAACGCTCCACCCGCGGCACTGTTACCTCAGGATGGTTAGCAAAGAGTTGGGCAAAATACTCGGCATTATCGGCTTCTTTGTAGTAGTCGATTTCGGCGAACAAACTGCGGCCGAATTCATCGATAATGTCCCCCAGCCCAAAGCCTAGATTGAGGGGCAGAAAGGGGGCCCCGATCACTCCCAGGGCCCGGATGATGGCCATATCCCTTCTTAATATGAACGGCAGATTGGGCCGTTGCACCTTTACCGCTACAAAACGGCCATCGGCCAATCGCGCTTTATACACCTGCCCCAGACTGGCCGCTGCCATTGGGTAATCGGGGAATTCCTCAAACAAGCTCTCGGCCGGGGCCCCCAGTTCGGCTTCAATAACCTTGAGGGCAGTGGCGTGATCAAAGGCGGGCAGGTCGTCCTGCAGGCGCGTCAGTTCTTCAAGCCAGTCCCGTCGCACCAGATCGGGGCGGGTGGAAAGGGCCTGACCCACCTTGATGAAACAGGGCCCCAGGCCGCTCAAGGTGGTGAGGATGCGCCGGGCCAGCCGCTGTTGCAGCCTGGGATCCCGGCTGCGGGACTGGCTCACCAACACCAGGGCCAGGGTTCCGAGCTGCCAAAGCACCACCAGCAGCCGGCTGACCAGGATCCAGGGGCGCAGCAGCAGCCAGCGCAGGTCCGCCTGGGGGTCGTAGCTGGGGGCTTCGTCGTCGTCCGATCGCTCTGCCGGCAAGATTGGGGGATCGGGTTCGGCGCCGGGGCCCACGTCGAGGCGGCTGCGCTGCGGCGGCCGTGGGGCGGGGCGAGGCGCCGTTGGCACAGAAGGCGCTGAGGGAGCAGGCGCAGACGCGGCAGCGAAGGTCAAAGGCCAGGGCCAGGGGTGATCAAACTCTAGAAAGACGTTCGGGGCACCATGGCTGGGGCAGAGGGTGCGGGGATTGCCGAGCCGCTGCTGGCCTTACTTAGGCAAGCGGCATTACCTCAATCGGCGCCCCTGGCGTTGCACCTACCCAGCCATGGCCGAGGCGCTGCCTTGGCCCCAGAGCTGCGGCGCCTGCTGCGCCAACGGCCTGGATCCTGGGACCTGCCCGAACTGCCGGCCTTCGGCGGTCCCCTCGAAAGCCAAGGGGCCGTGGCCGAAGCCCAGCGGCGGGCCGCCAAGGCCCTGGGGGCCGATGCCTGCTGGTTCGGGGTAAATGGTGCCTCGGGGCTGCTGCAGGCGGCCCTGCTGGGGCTATGTCCGCCCGGCTCGCGGGTGCTGTTGCCCCGCAATCTGCACCGCTCCCTGCTCCATGCCTGCGTGCTCGGTGACCTAGAGCCGCTGCTTTACGGGCTGCCCCTGGATCCCATCAGCGGCCATTGGCTGCCGCCCCC
>JBILDB010000189.1:0-5087 GCA_044352805.1 Cyanobium sp. | reverse complement strand
AAGCCCACATCGCCGATGGCGACGTGGTGCTGATGGAGCCGGTGGCCGATCCCTCGCGGCTGCGGGACGGCGCCATCGTCAGCGCCCTGGTGGCCGGTAGTGGCACCACCCTCAAGCACTTCCATCGTCAGGGGCTCAAGGTGCGCCTGGAGGCCGCCAATCCGGCCTATCCGCCCTTGCTGCTTGCCGCCGACCAGGTGCAGATCCAGGGGCGGCTCGTGGCCGTCTGGCGCCAGCTCTGAGGACCGTCAGCGTGTATGTTGGTTGGGCGATGGATAAGTCCGCCGCATCAATGGGGCCATAGCTCAGCTGGTAGAGCACCTGCATGGCATGCAGGGGGTCAGCGGTTCGAATCCGCTTGGCTCCATTTGTTTTGGGCTTCTTGTATTGCAGGGGGCCTTTTTTGTTGATTAAGATGGCTTTGCGGTCGGCCGGTTCGGCTCGCAATGCTGATGATTAAGTGCAATGCCGGGGCCAGTTGCGCACCAAGCCGGCCCGATGTTCGGTTGGGCCTCACCCAGGGTGAGCAGCAATCTGCGCAAGTTCGAGCGGTTCGAGATTTGCTGACTGAGCATTCGGCCTGTTGATTTATCCAGCAAATCGCCAATGTTGCTTGAAATCAGCCTGCCGGTGCTCGCCCGTGATCACGGCGGTGCTGAACCACAGGGTGGAACTGGTAAGGGGAAACGCGGGGCTCTCTGTTGCCTCACGTACCCCGTGCCTCACGCCCCCTGTGCTCCCTGCCACTCCAGACGACCCTGGCGCCCCCGCTGACAGCGAGCCGCCCCCAGCTGCGCCAGACTTACCAGTACCACAGCGCCCCTGGCCCGGCCTGGATCACCTCGGTGCCATCCAGGCCGGTGGCGGCTTGATCCTCGGCCTGATCGCCCTGTTTACTTCCTATGACCACATCACCCTCACCGGCCACAACATCGGTCTCCAGCAGCAATGGGGCATCCCCCTCATCGCTGCCTCGGTGGCGACAGTTTTTATCGACTCTCAACTGGCGACCCGTACACGAGATCGAGCTCGAGATCGAGCAGATCAAGCAGCGCTCGAGGCAAAACGAGAGCGAAGCCGAGCAGCGGATGAAGCTGATCGAGAGCGAAATCTTGCGCGTGAGGAGCGACAGCGAGCAGATCGAAGAGAGAACGAAGCAAATCGAGAGCGAAACCGAGCAGATCAAGAAAGAAACCGAGCAGCTGAGGCGCGAGAACGCCAGGCTGAAACTGCTGAACGCCAGAGAAAGAGCTTTGAGCGCCTTGATCAAGCAGCACTGCTTTCCGCCCGAGTCCAGCTCGATCCCTCCTCAACCAACCGAGCCCGATTGCGGGCCTTCCTCACCCTGATGGCTCAGCGGCCGCTTGAGGATAACGATGGCGGTCCCTGACGCATGCCTGTATTGAGGCGCCTGCGGCGCCATCCCGGTAAAGCCAACAGCCTCAAATCAACATCCAGGGTTAAAAAATAGCCGAGTGTTGAGGGATTAAGGGATTAAGGGTTGAGGGAATGGTCCTGGGGGAGGCAGACCACACGGAATCCGACATCGTCAGCGTCGCTGACGGCCTCGTCGTGGCTGCGGTAGGCCGAGCGGCAGTCGCCGGGGTCGCCGATCCAGGAGCCGCCGCGCAGCAGCTTTTGTGCATCAGCACCGGCAACAGGTATAAGGCAGGGATGGTGATCGCCAGGGGCGAGGTTATAACTGTCGTGCCAGTGGTCTTCGCACCACTCCCAGACATTGCCGTGCATGTCATGCAGGCCCCAGCCATTGGCCGCAAAGCTGGCCACCTCGCAGGTCTGCCCGCGATAGGTGCCCTTGGGGCCGTTTTGATAGACGAAATTGCCGTGGTAGTTGGCCAGCTCCGGCGTCAGCGTGGCTCCGAAACAGAACGGCGTAGTGCTGCCGGCACGGCAGGCGTATTCCCACTGGGCCTCGCTTGGCAGCCCGTAGCGCTGGCCCGTGCGCTGGCTCAGGCGGCGGCAGAACTCCTGCGCGTCGTGCCAGCTCACCCGCTCCACCGGACGGTTCGCGCCCTTGAACTTGGCAGGATCGGGCTTCAGGTCGCGCTCCAGCTTCTGCCAAGCCGCCACCGTCCGCCACTGGGCCTGGGTAATCGGCGTTTGGGCCATGAAGAAAGCAGCCAGCTTCACCTCGTGCTGGGGGCCTTCATCGTCGAATCGCTCTGGCTCGCCCTCAGGAGAGCCCATCAAAAAGCTGCCTGACGGGATCTTCACCATGGTGAGCGCCACCCCCTCGCCCAGCTCCTGCCGGTAGCCCTCCAGCTGCAGCGGCCGGCTCTCCATGCTCCAGTGGTCGCCCTGCTGGTGCAGCAGGCAGGTGTTGGTGGCAAAGAGCTGCAGCCGCGATGAATCCGTCGCCGCCGGCGCATCTGTGGAAGATGGGGCAACCTCACGTTCGGGGGGGAGGGTCATCACATGCCGCCTGGCGGGCGCCGTTCCGATGCGGCAGGTTTCTGGTGGCGAGGGTAGGGCACCAGGCAAGGACTGCTGACGCCAGGGCCAACGGCAGATACGAGCACGGGCCAAGCGGTTCAGCGAGGCTGGTGCATTGCCGGCTGCTCAGATGAGTCGGCCCCCGTCGCCCCAGACCCGTTGAGCAGCCAAGTTCGCCGCCGCAGGCTCGCCGCCCTCGCCCCTCTCGCCCTGATCACCAGCCTGGCTGTCCTCACCGCGTTGGCCTGGCTTGTCCCCGCCACGGCCAAAGCTAACTTTCGCGCCCGGGTCGTTTCGATCGGCGATGGCGATACCATTCGGGTGCGGCACGGCGCCAAGCTGGAGACGATTCGGCTGGCCTGTATCGACGCCCCCGAGATGGCCCAGGTGCCCTACGGCGACCAGGCCCGCCGCTACCTGCAAACGCGCCTGCGCCTGGAGCAAGAGGTGACGATCCATCCCCTCAACACCGATCGCTACGGACGCACCGTCGCCGAGGTGATCGGCGATATCAACCTCAACCTGGCCCTCGTCGAAGACGGTCAGGCTTTTGTTTATCCCAAATACCTGGGGCAGTGCGATGCCACCGAATACCTCGATGCGGAATACCGAGCCAGCCGCCATCGCTTTGGCATCTGGCGGGTGCCTGGGGGCATCGAGCGGCCCTGGCTGTTTCGCCACGGCCGTCAACAAGAACGCCAGCAAGTACGCCAGCAGGGCCGCTTACAAGGGCGCAAACAGGGCCGCGTATAAGGGCGCCAACAGGGACTCCAGCACGGCCACCAGCCGGCACTGCCCAAGACCCTCCTGCCCGCCGGGCTGAACTTGGGGCCGGCCACCTATCGAGGCCAACTTGGTCAGAATTCAGGTTTCGATGAAAAGATTGGTGCGACTGAAGGCTTCCTCCTCGGGAGTAAATGCCGGATCCTGTTCCACCAGCGTGGGATCAAAGTGGTAGGTCTCCTTGAGAAATCCTCCGGCTTCCAGTGCCGCATCCAGAGCATCAATTCGTTCCTGCGCCTTACTGCTTGATTTCTCCACGCCGATGGGATCCTCTTGCTGGAGCTGTTCTTGGAATTCCAGCCTCAAAGCAGCAAGCAGGGCCACCGGCTTGAGCAAGTCGTAAATGTCTACAATTCTTTCGGTGGCGACGCTCATTTCACCAAGGGCATGGCTGCGGGCTAGTTCCGAGTCAATACTTGGCCAGTAACGGCTGGTATAGAATGCTTTTTGATCACGCCGATACCATTCTTCCGTGCGGGCAATCGAAGCAGAAACAGTGTTGTGAAGCTTCCAGAGAAATAGTCGCAGCGAAGGTCCGTCTGTCACGGTTTCTAGCTTGTCTTGAAGCGTGAGCTTGAAATCGCTCCCTGCTGTTTTCTTGCCAAGTATCAGATACTCGAGTGGATAGAGATCAACCTCGCGGTTCTGAACAACATACGCATTAAGGTGGTGCCGGCAATATGGGCAGGGATAAAGACGAGCAAACAGGGCAAAGAAAGATTTGAACAATTGAATCGATATCGCCTGCTGGTCCGGCTCCTGGGTGCAGATAATCTCGGCACTGGTATGGAAAAACCGCCAAACAGCCGGGCCAATGTAATAGGGGAAGCTGATCCTCATCTGCGCATCCCGGATATCATTTCTACCGAGCTGAACATCAATGAAGGCCACGTACTGGGAAAGAGAACCAGAATCACGGCCAAATTCCTGACGCTCACGCCGTTTCTGCACACCGTTCAAATAGTGGTGGCTGAGTTCCCAGGCCTGTCGCAGACTCCGCTTCTGCCCAGGGGTGCAGGCGCTAAATCCTTGCGCCACATCGGCACCAAAGCTGCTGAACTCACCGCTATCCAGGCTGCTCGCATACCAGGCATCCAATGCGGCCTCGTCTATAGCGGCGAGATTGGCCATGTCACCCGCAGTTTCGACACTGAATGCATCAAGCAGCTTTGGCATAAAATCCTCATACCAATAGGCAACGGGCACCATCGCCCCATCAATTGCTTCGCCCCCATCCTCCAGAATCACCCTGTGCCAATGCTGCAAATAGCTCTTGGCATCGGCTGAGTCGGCCTGCTGTTCCGGTTCTCTCAGATTCTCCCCAAGGTCCACTTGGCGCAAGCGGTTCAATTCTTGAAGGGCAAGGATGCCTTCCACGACATCGGCAAGCCCGAGCTTGCGTTTTTTCATCGAAATGGCAAATTCCACGCCTGCCATGAACATCTCGCGACTGGTGCTGGCCCGTGCCCGCGCTGCCGTCATGGCTGCCGCTTCGGCAAGCATGGCGGGTGATTTATCTAGGCTGGACCATTCTCGGATGCGCTGTTGAAGGCGGGCTATCTCGGCCTGGATCGACGCCGTGACGGCATCCAGGGCTGGATAGCAAGCAGGCTCGACAATCCCCAGTTGTTTATACAGAGCGATGACTGTTTCAACAAACGGAGCGAAGTCGGTAATGCGGTAGGGGAGGTTGCGCACCTGCAGGTGCGTTTCATGGTTGGCGGAAAAACTTTCCCTGAAGCAGCGATAGGCCGCCCCCTGAATTAGTCGAAACATACCAATACGCATCTGCAGCCTTGATGTTCCCTGGGGCCGCTTTGAGGTGGAAAGCTTGGCTTCCGGTGGCTGGA
>JBILDB010000017.1:0-16509 GCA_044352805.1 Cyanobium sp. | reverse complement strand
TGGTCTGCGCAGACCTCGAAGCTGCGGCCCGCCTCAGTGACCGCTTCGCCCCCGAGCACCTTGAGCTGCTGGTGGAGCATCCCGAACCCCTGGCCGAGCACATCCGCAACGCCGGGGCCATCTTTCTAGGACCCTGGACTCCAGAGGCCGTAGGGGATTACCTGGCCGGGCCCAACCACACCCTCCCCACCAGCGGCACCGCCCGTTTCAGTGGTGCCTTGAGCGTCGAAACCTTCCTGCGCCACACAAGCTTGATCGGTTTCAACCAAACCGCGCTTGAGGCCACCGGTCCGGCCGTGATCACCCTGGCCGAAAGCGAAGGGCTCCACAGCCACGCGGAGTCAGTCAGGCAACGGTTGGCTGCTCCCTGAGGCCCCTGCGGGGTCTGGCAGCCTGGGGGTGGCCAAGGCAAAGGCCTAACCCAGAGGAGGCCTTTGGCCAGAGCCGCTAGCCCAGTCAGCTTGTGGTGGCGATCAAGCGATCCAGTCGCAAAATTCCTAGTTCAAAACCCCATGGCCGGCAGCGAGATTGGAGGCTTCAACGGGGAGCGGTCTGGCTATTCCGCTTGCTCCATCAACGACGGATCAGATCGCGGACCCGAGCTTCGCCAGCAACGATCTCGCCGACAAGCACCTGGTCGGTGAGATTCACGAACAGTCCGTTTTCGAGCACACCAGGAAGATTGTTAATTGTTGACTCAAGCGTGACCGGGTCGGCGATACCGCCGGCAAACCTGACATCCAGTACCAGATTTCCCTGATCCGTCACCACTGGCCCGGCCTTGCGAACGGCCATGCGCAGCTCGGATTCGCCACCTAGGTCGGCCAGTTCCGCCTTCACCTGACGCCAAGCCCCAGGCAATACCTCAACGGGTAAAAGAAAAGAAAGGTTGAGTCGTTCCACCAACTTGCCGGCATCGACAACCACAACGAAGCGTTTGGCCCGTCTAGCCACCAGCTTCTCCTGGACATGACAGGCTCCCCCCCCCTTGATGAGCTGAAAAGCCGGATCGACTTCGTCTGCGCCATCAATGGCCAGATCGATGTGATTGATTGCGTTCAGGCTCTTGAGGGGAATGCCAAGTTCGGCGGCCAGGACTTCCCCTTGAAAGGACGTTGTAACGCCAGTGATGTCGCGTACATCGCCGCTGCGAAGTTTCTCTGCCAAACCCTCAATCATCAGTGCCGCCGTGGAGCCGGAACCCAGGCCAACCACCATGCCGTCCTTGATTTGCTCAACCGCAGCCGCAGCCACGGCTTGCTTCATACGTTGCTGAAGATCGTCAATAGCCAAGTGTTACCTCTTAAGCCAAGCGGCGTGACGGTAGCAAGGGGGCTGCACCAGGCCAGGGCGGCCTCAGGCCGCCACGGCGCCAGCGTCCGTGCCCGGCTCAAGAACCTGCTTGACCGCCGCACTGAGTCTGGATTTTTGGTTGGAACCAGTATTGCGATGCATCACGCCTACCTTCACAGCCTTGTCGATCTTGCTGAAGGCGGCGTTGAGGGAAGACTCAACGGCAGCCTTGGAATCAGGACCAGGATTCTGGCCGTAGCTGCTGCAGGCGACAAAGCAGCGCTTCATCAAGGTGCGCAGGGCCGACTTGTAGGTGCGGTTGCGCAGACGGTTGCGCTCGGCGATCTCGATGCGCTTCTTGGAAGACTTGTTATTGGCCACAGCGGGTTCGCAGCGAATTCAACAAAGGTGGATCCTACAACGCCCCTTTGCTCTCCCCCCAAACCGCAGCTACATAGCCTTATTGCCGGGGCCAAGATGGACTCGCAATGGCCCGATCCAGCCCCCCGTGCCCCACCGATACCGCCAGCTCTCGAAGGATCTCCACCTCATGGGCCCCGGTCCCAAGCGCATCCTGGCGCTGGATGGCGGTGGCCTTAAGGGAATCCTGACGCTCGGGTATCTGGAGGCCCTTGAGCAGCTACTGCGGCAGCGCCACGGCAACGATCCTGACTTCCGCCTCAGCGATTATTTCGATCTGATCGCCGGCACTTCGACAGGAGCCATCGTTGCCGCCTGCCTGGCCCTGGGCATGTCCGTGGGGGAGGTGCTTGAGAAGTACCAAAAACTGGGCCGCAATGTCTTCAGCCGGGACTGGTTCCGCCAAGGGGTAATCCGCGCCCGTTACGACAAGGAGCGCCTGGAAAGCGAACTCAAGGCCGTCTTCGGCAGCGACACCACTCTGGGGAGCGACCGCCTGCGCACGGGGCTACTGGTGATGGCCAAGCGACTGGATACGGGAAGCCCCTGGCCGATGTCCAACAACCCCAAGGGAAAGTACTTCCGCAATAACGACAGCACCAGCCACTTGATTGCCAACGCGGATTACCCACTCTGGAAGGTGGTTCGCGCCTCCACCGCCGCGCCGACTTTTTTCGACCCGGAAGAAATCACAATTATTGAGCAGCCCGGCATGAAACCCGAAAAGGGTCAATTCGTCGATGGTGGTGTTAGCCCATTCAACAACCCTTCGCTCCAGGCCCTTCTCTTTGCCACCCTCAAGGGCTACAACTTGAACTGGTCCAGTGGCGCCGACAACCTGTTGTTGGTGTCTGTGGGGACAGGGCGCAGCGATCCCAGCAATGACCCCAAAAGCCTTGCTGCCGCAGGAGCTATTTCGGCACTCATGAGTCTGATGAATGACTGCGGGAACCTTGTTGAAACAATGATGCAGTGGCTCTCTTCCAGCGCTACGAACCGGGTCATCGACAGTGAGTGTGGTGATCTTACTGGCGACGTACTTGGAGGCAAACCGATGTTGACGTACATTCGCTACGACACGGCCCTCAGCAAGGAAAATGCGATCTCACTTTGTCCCGAACTAGCTCTTCCGCTTGGGGAACGGCTAAACAATCTCCACGCAATGGATAATCCTGAAACTATGGATCTCATGCTTGCCATGGCTCGCAAGCTTGCCCAAGACAGCGTCCACAACAACCAATTTGAGCCTCGCTTCGACCTTCCCCAGGCCTGACACAATAACAAAAACGAAGCAAAGCCCTACCGGGGCGTAAAAGCAATTATGCCAATCAGGCGCTGAAAACCAAACAAATAGATTTAGTGAACAAAGACGGAAGTGCCGGTGATCGCTGCAGTAGCTTTCCGGAGCCGATACAAAGGTGCACGGCCCCGATTAGCCAATTAGCTAGGCGATTGGCGATGGGGAGACTGACCCTGCTGGGGCAAAGCAGCCGGCCGGATTGAGATCTGAATCTCCCGCTGACCCCTCACCACCTTGAGGGGGAGTGGATCGCCCACATTGGCCTGTTCGACCCTTTTAAGCAGGTCAGCGGGAGTGACCACCCGGTTCTCGGCAATCGAAACCACCAGGTCCCCCCGTTTGAGTCCCGAGAACTCAGCCGGGCTTTGGGGAAGCACCTTCTGGACCAGGGCGCCATCGCGCTCGGGAAGTTGTAAAAGGGCATTGGGATCCTGATTGTTCTCGCGGGCCACCCTTGCCGTAAGAGGCACTAGCTGGAGTCCCAGGTAAGGATGAATCACCCTGCCACCGGAGGCCAATTGATCCGCCACCCGTTTAGCCAAGTTGATCGGGATGGCGAAACCCAGGCCCGCTCCAGGTCCTGATCGCACAAGAGTATTGATGCCAATAACCTCGCCACTGGCATTGATCAACGGCCCCCCGGAATTGCCGGGATTGATGGCAGCATCGGTCTGGATAAGGTCCAGTCGTTTGTCAGCAAACCCGAGGCTATTGATATCCCGGTGCAGGCTGCTGACAATGCCCAGTGTAACTGTTCTTTCCAGGCCATAGGGACTCCCCAGGGCAATGGCCCAGTCCCCTACTTCTAGGGCTTCGGAGTCACCGAGGGGGGCAGCTTTGAGTTCCGCCCCTTGGGAGGGCAACCGCACGACCGCTAGGTCAGTCACCGGATCAGCCCCGACCACCGTGGCATCAACCTGGTGACCATCGGCAAAGGTGATAGCCACCCCATCAACTTGATCGACCACATGGGCATTGGTCAGAATCAGACCCTGGGCCGCGTCGATCACAACCCCAGAACCCTGACCCCGCTCCCGCATTGAGGTCGATGGGTCTCCCATCAAATCCCGCAGCAACGGATCCAGCATGGTGGGATCAAAAGCGGGCCTGGCCACCTGGCGCTCCGTATCGATGCGGACCACGGCCGGCGATACCCGACGGGCTGCCTCGGCCACGAAGCTATGGGTGGACTTGGCCCCAGATTTGGACAAACCAGGGGCGGAGGTAGTAGGGCTGAGGGCCAGGACCGGCGCAGTTCTCCATGGGGACAGCATCACCAGGGCGGCCAGCAAAACGGTCAACACTGGACGAACCAGTTGGCGATAAAGCTGGATCAGGGCAGGAACTCCCAAACATGTCTGGAACCAGAAACTAGGGGCATTCCTGCCATGCAAGGCGGGACCTTTGAGGCCGGATTCCCCCCGCAGTACGAGCCCCTTCGGCCAAGCACCCGGATCCCCAAGAGTGGCAAACACCAGCGAAGCCATGAAGAATCCTCATTTTCGCGGCCCTCTAGCCAGGGTTGGCCATCACCAATGGGATGGGGCCGCCTAAGTTGCCTCGAACCCTGCGCCGGTCATGGTCACAATTTCTCCTGGCAGCCGGAGGCGCTGCACCCTCTGCCAAGTAGAGATCCAATCCTTGGCCGGCGGCCAGGATCTTGTCCATTTCAGCTTGGGGGCACCTGGCACCCGATCCAAACTATGGGCCAGGGTCTGTCAGTACCTGCGCACTCCCGAACAGTGTGGCCAATGCCTTAACCAGGACCCGAGCCTGCGAGGCGAGATCAGCAACAGCGATTACTACGCCGAACCCCCGGTTCTGGACACGCCCAGCTCCCTCTGAATCGGGGCCAATTCCTCCACCCCCTGTCACCTAAGGTGGTTTCTTGCCCGCCGGGCAACACCCTTTCCGCCCCTGCGCCGGTCCACCGGCCAGCGTCATGAGGGGGCAGTTTGACAACTGCAGCTGCGGCGGTCCGCCCCAGCTCTTGTCATCCCTTGCCCCACCCGCTTATTGCTGATCTCGAGCGCCTGGCTACCGCTGAGGCCTTGGCCGCGGATCTTCAAGTCGTTGCCGTCCATCTCCACAGCCACCGCATTCCCATGACGGTGCAGGTGATGGTGAGGCGATCCGATGGCGGCGATGTCAGTCTTGACGCCTGCGCGGCCTTCAGCGGCCCCCTCGGTGAGGCCCTTGAGAGTGCAGACCTACTGGAAAGCCCCTACGTGTTGGAGGTGAGCAGCCCCGGCATCGCTGAGGAGCTATTGAGCGATCGTGATTTCACCAGCTTTCGTGGTTTTCCGGTGGCGGTCACCCTGGAGGATGGGCAAGGGGCAGAACAGATTCGCGAGGGTCTTCTCCTCGGGCGTGACGAGCTTGAAGTTCGGCTCAATGTGCGTGGCCGCACCCTGCGCCTGAATCGCGCCTCCGTGACCCATGTGCGCCTGGTCAGCCCCCGCGATGGCCCCTGATCCGGCAGAGCCTTTCGCCTAAGGCAGCCCGTCACCAAGTCTTCCAACCCTCCCTTATTTCCCTTCCCCCCATGGCCCTGGTTCTGCTGCCCGGTCTAAACAACTTGATCGAGGACATAAGTGAAGAGAAAAAGCTGCCCCCACAAGTGGTGGAGGCGGCCCTGCGGGAAGCCTTACTGAAAGGCTACGAGCGCTATCGCAGAACTCTTTATCTGGGCATCAGCGAAGATCCCTTTGAGGAGGATTATTTCAGCAATTTCGACGTGGCCCTGGACCTCGATGAAGAAGGCTATCGAGTTCTAGCAAGTAAAATTATTGTTGAAGATGTCGAGAGCGAAGATCACCAGATCTCGATCGAGGAAGTCAGGCAAGTCGCCGATGACGCCCAAACTGGCGACACAGTTGTGCTTGATGTCACCCCGGAAAAAGATGACTTTGGCCGAATGGCTGCCGCCACAACCAAGCAGGTGCTGGCCCAGAAACTACGGGATCAACAGCGGCGCATGATTCAGGAGGAATTCGCCGACCTTGAGGATCCCGTCCTCACGGCGCGAGTGATTCGCTTTGAACGACAATCGGTGATCATGGGAGTCAGTTCCGGCCTAGGCCGCCCTGAGGTGGAAGCCGAACTGCCGCGGCGAGACCAATTACCGAATGACAATTACCGCGCCAATGCCACATTCAAGGTTTTCTTAAAAGAGGTGAGCGAAGTGCCGCGCCGGGGGCCACAACTGTTCATCTCACGCTCGAATGCTGGCTTAGTAGTATATCTTTTTGAAAATGAAGTTCCCGAAATTCAAGAGGGTTCGGTGCGCATCGTCGCCGTTGCACGCGAAGCAAATCCTCCCTCCCGCTCCGTTGGACCCCGCACCAAGGTGGCCGTCGATAGTGTCGAAAGGGAGGTCGATCCCGTCGGCGCTTGTATCGGGGCCAGGGGTTCTCGTATTCAACAGGTGGTCAATGAGTTGCGTGGTGAAAAGATTGATGTCATTCGTTGGTCCCATGACCCGGGCGAATACATCGCCCACTCCCTCAGTCCGGCCCGGGTCGATAGGGTGCGGCTCGTCGATCCTGAGGGGCACCATGCCCATGTGCTGGTACCACCAGACCAACTGAGTCTGGCAATTGGTCGCGAAGGTCAGAACGTGCGCCTCGCCGCAAGGTTGACGGGTTGGAAAATCGACATCAAGAATTCCCTGGAATACAACCAAACCTCGGAAGACGAAAGCGTCGCCGTTCTTATTAGCCAGAGGCAGGAAGAAGAAACCCTGCAAGCGGAAGCTGAGGCCCGGCTGGCCGCAGAACAAGCCATCAGAGCCGAGGAGGACGCCCGGCTCAGGGAGCTATACCCCTTGCCCGAGGACGAGGACGAGGATGAAGCGCAAGAGAGTGCCGACCTAGCGCCCATAACTGAAGTGGCGACAACTAGCGATCTGGCGCCAGACGCCGCCGCCGCAGAAACCGACACGGAAAAGGGAGGGTGAGGGGCGATCGCCCGGTGCTGCGCCGCTGCGTGGCCTGCAGGACCCTGGCGGACCGACGCCAACTTTGGCGGGTCATACGCCTGGCTGGCGGCGGCTTCGCCCTGGACCGGGGCATGGGCCGCTCGGCCTACGTCTGCCCCAGCCATGATTGTCTGCAGGACACCCAACGGCGGCGGCGCCTGCAGAGGGCCCTGCGCTGTCAGGTGCCCACCTCTATCCTTGAATGCCTGCAGGCGCGCCTCCAGCAGCCCCTGAGGCAAGATGAGGTATGGCCCGCGTACGACTGTGGCCTGGACACCCCGGTTACCCCCGACCGAATCAGAGACCTGAATGACCACCAGCGGCAAAATGAGAATCTATGAGTTGTCCAAGGACCTGGGCCTGGACAATAAGGACGTGCTCGACGCCGCCGAGACCCTGTCCATCCCGGCTCGCAGCCATAGCAGCTCGATCAGCGAAGATGAGGCGGGACGCATCCGGGCACTGATCCGCACCAAGGGCAACGGAGTGGGATCTGCGGCTGCGCCTGCACCAGCCCCCAACACCATCCTCGCCTTGAAGAAGGCGAACCAGGAAACCGGAGCCACCTCAGGGGCTGATTCTGCAGAGCCCCCAGCCCGCCCTGTGGCACCGGCCGCACCGGCGGCCACCGCAGCCCCCACACGACCAGCCCCAGCCCCAGCCCGGGTCGCCTCAGCACCTGCAAGTCCACCCAGCCGACCGGCCGAAATAATCAGTCCTCCCGCCGCCCGGCCCCTGGCTGCCAAGCCAGCCGCTACCGGAGCCCCCAGACCCCAACCGGTTCGCGCTGCGGCAAACATGCCCACGCCACGGCCGGGAGCACCCTTAGGCCAGGGCGACACCCGCCCGTCGGCAGCGGCCAAGCCTGATGCCGCAGCGACGGCGGGAGCCACCGCAGCAGCAGCGCCAGCACCAGCCGCAGCAGCACCAGCACCAGCCGCCCCAGCTCGACCCGCCGCACCATCCCCCCGGCCAGTCCAGGAGATCCGTCGACCAGAGTCGGCCAAACCGACCGCACCAACCCAGCCAACCCGGCCACCGGTCATAGCTTCACCGCGCCCAGAGGGTAGTCAGCGGCCCGCTCCGCCGAGCCCTAGCCCCCGCGCCTCAGGTGCCCCTGTGCGCCCGCCCTCGGTGAGTGGCGGAGGTCGCCCCCAGCTGGTAGGCCGCCCCCAACCGGCGGGCACGGGCCCTGCGACCCCAGGTAACAAACCAACTGCACCAGTAATTAAGGCGGCAGCACCCTCCATCAAACCGCCGCCACCCCCTTCGGTGCGGCCTGCCCCACCAGCGGCTCGATCGGCGCCACCGTCGGCCCGTACTGCCCCACCAGCGGCTCGACCGGCACCCCCCTCCTCCCGGCCCCAAAGGCCTGGGGCTCCAGCGCCGGTGCGGGCGGGCACGGCCGGCAGTCGGCCAGCGGCACCGGGTTCACGCCCCTCCCCAGGACCCGGACGGCCAGGGGTCACTCCATTGGAATTGGTGGGCAAGCCGATCCGCCGGGACAGTGCCGGCCCAGGCACCCCCAGCAGCGGTCGGCCGGCGGCCCCTGGCCGGCCTGGAATGCCGGCTGGCATGCGCAAGCCAATGGCACCTGGCGAGCTGATGCAGCTGCAGACGCCCAATGGTCGTCCTGTGCCTGCCGCCCCCCGGCGCCAGGGAACCGAAGGCGCCAGCGGCGATACCGAGCTGGTCCGCCCCACAGCCGCTCCCACAGCAGCACCGCCTAAACGGCCCGGTTTCCGTCCGCCAGTGGCGGGAACGCCCGCCACCCGGGCCCGGCGTCCTGACTGGGATGACAGTGCAAAGCTGGAGGCATTACGCAGCCGTTCGCCCCAGAAACAGCGCCAAAAAGTCCACATCATCGGCGAAAACGATGATGCCCTCACGGCCGAAACCGGTGGCTTCGCAGGCGAACAGGAGGCCCTGGTGCTCCAGGCGAGCCTGGCCCGGCCCGCCAAGCCCCGTAGCAGCGCTGCGGCCGCGATCAAGCCAACGGTGGCCGTTCGCAAGCGCAAGAAAGAAACAACTCGCCAACGTCAGCGCCGCCGCGCCATGGAGCTGCGGGCGGCCCGGGAAGCCAAGGCCCAGCGTCCTGAGATGCTGATTGTGCCGGAAGGCAACCTCACGGTGCAGGAATTGGCGGACCGTTTGGGAGTCGAAAGCTCCGAGATCATCAAGTCCTTGTTCTTCAAGGGCATCATCGCCACCGTTACCCAGACCCTCGATCTACCGACGATCGAGACCGTTTCGGACGAATTCGGCGTTCCTGTGCTTGAAGACGACGTCGAATCTGCGGCCAAGAAAACCGTGGAAATGATCGAGGCCAGCGATCTGGCCCACCTGATCCGGCGTCCGCCGGTGGTCACGGTTATGGGTCACGTCGACCACGGCAAGACCAGCCTGCTGGACGCCATCCGCAAGACCCGGGTGGCGGCCGGCGAAGCCGGTGGGATTACCCAGCACATCGGTGCATACCAGGTTGAGGTGTCCCAAGGCGGCGAAGAACACCGCATCACCTTCCTCGATACCCCAGGACACGAGGCCTTCACCGCCATGCGGGCCCGAGGCACCAAGGTCACGGACATAGCCGTACTAGTCGTAGCCGCCGACGATGGTGTGCGGCCCCAGACCCTGGAGGCCATCAGCCACGCCAGGGCCGCCGAGGTCCCAATCGTGGTGGCCATCAACAAGATCGATAAGGAGGGGGCCTCCCCCGATCGGGTCAAGCAGGAACTCTCCGGCCACGACCTCGTGGCGGAGGATTGGGGTGGCAACACCGTGATGGTGCCGGTGAGCGCAATTAAGGGCGAGAACATCGACAAACTGCTGGAAATGATCCTGTTGGTCTCCGATGTCGAAGACCTTCAGGCCAATCCCGACCGCCTGGCACGCGGCACCGTGATTGAGGCCCACCTGGATAAGGCCAAGGGCCCCGTAGCCACCTTGCTGATCCAAAACGGCACCCTCCGCGCTGGCGATGTGTTGGCCGCAGGTCCTGTGCTCGGCAAGGTACGAGCCATGGTCGATGACACCGGCAAGCGGGTCAAACAGGCTGGTCCCTCCAGTGCCGTCGAAGCGCTTGGCTTCAGCGAGGTGCCCACCGCCGGCGACGAGTTCGAGGTTTATCTCGACGAGAAGTCGGCCCGGGCCGTGGTGGGTGACAGGGCCAATGAAGCGCGCGCCACCCGACTGGCTCAGCAGATGGCCTCCCGCCGGGTCTCCCTGGCCTCGATGTCAAGCCAGGTCAGCGAGGGCGAACTCAAGGAGCTCAACCTGATCTTGAAAGCGGATGTGCAGGGGAGTGTGGAAGCCATTCTGGGCGCCCTCGAGCAGTTGCCCCAGGAAGAGGTCCAAGTCCGGGTTCTGCTCTCGGCCCCTGGCGAGATCACCGAAACCGATGTCGACCTAGCCGCCGCGTCCGGAGCCGTGATTGTTGGATTCAATACCTCCATGGCCTCCGGTGCTAAACGGGCTGCCGACCTGACCGGCGTTGATGTACGGGATTACGACGTCATCTACAAACTGCTGGAGGACATCCAGCTAGCCATGGAAGGTCTGCTGGAACCCGAATTGGTGGAAGAGACCCTGGGCGAGGCCGAGGTTCGGGCGGTGTTCAGCATCGGCAAAAGTGCCGTGGCTGGTTGCTATGTCACAAGCGGCAAGCTGCAGCGCAATTGCAAGGTGCGCATCCGACGGGGCAAGGAGCTGGTCTACGAGGGCGACCTCGATTCCTTGCGTCGCAACAAGGATGACGTCAAGGAAGTGGCCACCGGCTTTGAATGCGGCATCGGCTGCGACCGTTTCTCCTCCTGGCAGGACGGTGATCGGGTCGAGGCCTACCGCCTGGTCACCCAACGCCGCACCCTGGCTGGCTAAGGCACTTGAACCCGCGCGCTGAGCCGGTTTTGTGGCTCCAACTGGTCTCCCTTGGGGTGCTGCCCATGGAGGCCCTGTTGCTGTTGCTGCTGCTCGCAGGCCAGGACCCCGGACCCTGGCCTAGCCTTGAGAGGCTGTTGTGCTGGATGCTCGGCGCCCTGGCGCCAGCCTTGCTGCTTTGGCGGCGTCCAGCCGATGTCTGGTCGCTGCTGTTGCTGCGAACCCCCTTGCGGGGGCGCCGGCCCGTCCAACAGCACCTCAGCAGCCTCCAGGAGAGGTTGACACTTCGCCTCGGCATGGCGTTTGGCACACTGCTCCTGCTGCCCATGCTGTGGTGGATTGACAACCACGCGGCCCTGGCCCATCCCTATTCACCCCTGTCGGCAAGTCCCCGCCTGTTGGCCCTGCTGCTGTCAGCCGCCGTTCTGGCCGTGATGCTGTGGCAATGGCAACAACTGCTTCAATCCCTCTGGTTGCTCAGCCGGCCCAGCGATGCCGTGCCCCTGCTGCCTGCCATGACCAGCGAAACAATGGCCGCACAACGGCTCAGCCTGGGTCTGCCGCTACTGCTTTTGGCCCCTTTTCAAGGGGAAGTCGAAACCCGTCAGCCGTCCCCTCCCCGAACCGCCCCGCCAGCCGCCATCGCCGAGCCAGGCGTCGAGACTGAGCCTTCATGGATCCCTGGGGGGGACATCGCCGACCTCCCGGTTGCGATCCCACCAGAGCAGCCCACCGCAAACGAGAACGGCGAGGCTCTGGATCAAGAGATCGGTTGAGGCCACCTCGGAGCCCGCAGAGAGTCTCAATGCCATCGTGGCCAGCCCAAGACCGGCCGAGGCCAACAAGGCAAACCAGAGGGCCCTGCGCAGACCTCTCCATGGGGTGCGGGCCTCGAGCAGGAGGCGGCGACGTAAATCGGGATCCAGATCAGGACGGGGTGGCAAAGCCATGGCAAAGGAGGGAGGGGGGCGAATGCTAATTTCTTCAGGATGCCGGTGTAGCTCAGTGGTAGAGCAACTGATTCGTAATCAGTAGGTCGCAGGTTCAAATCCAGTCACCGGCTTTTTTCCCTCATATTCGGCCCTGCAACCCCTTGGCTATCAGATTTACGAGTTAGGTTTTCAATGCGCCTTGCAAACCATATGCTAGAAATGCAGCCAAGGGATGGGCTTCGCAAGCAAAAGCCACACAAAAATAGACAGCTAGCATTTTTTATTAAATTTACGAATCTTCACTTAGGCCTAACCATTTATGCAAAGATTGGCAAGTTTCTGTCCAATCAAATAGCATATTTTATGGCAATCCCATCAAACTCCAAGCGATTGCGAGGGTTAACCTAGTAGTGCAACGACCGTTGCGCCCTGGCTTTAGCCCAAAGGTGTCATCATCCTGTCCGGTAGTTACTACTTTTTATTATTTTTCGCTGCCCCGTAACAGAGTCAAGACCCTAGGTGCAGCCAAGATCAACAACCAGACAATGGCAAAGGCCCCTGCCGCCACCCATTGCTGCCGCAGCAGGGCCACCACTGCGATCGTGCTGGCAGTGACCCGCACGGCCTGGGCCGCAAGGCGCAGCAAGATGAACTTGCGATCGGGCTGCCGAATGGTTGGTGCGGGTTCTGGCTGGGAATGTTCAGCAGACATGACGGGCAGCTCATCGCTGTTTAATGATGGTCGCAGGACCAGGACGCCAGCAGCGAAGGCCCCATAGATTGATGCATCTCAATCCTCGGGGTGCCCCATCCCGACAACGTGATCGACAAGCAGATCGCCGCCATTGCTACGCCAGACAAACTCACCCGTGGGTACCCGGATTGGTTAACCGCTTGAGCCGTTGAGCCGGCCAACGACTCTGTCGATAAAACAATACTACACAGTACTCTCTTAGAGACAGACTCAGAATCTTGCTTGCTGAATGCCTGGAATTAACCCGATTGCTAACCAAGAGTTAACCCAGTATTAATCAATCGACTTGATCAGTAGGCTTATATAGAGAGGAAATATACCCATAAACAGGATAAACCCTTTTTATCGCTGCGTCAGCTAACCTCAATCCCTTGCCTAGATCAAATTAAGAACAGAATCAAGTTGGGCATAGATCATTACATTGCTTAGCTGATTCATTCACTTCATCTTGCCTTGCCATGCCTGCATCATTCACCGGCACCTACAGCCAAACCTTTGATAGTTTAGCCATAACTGGCAGCAGCAGATGGACAAATGACGTGACATTGCCTGGCTGGTTCCTATATCGCCAACCCGCATCATCGCCTGTCACTATTGCAAGCTACGGCGCCAACAATGGATCAGCCAATACCGGTTCATTCTATAGTTACGGCAGCAATGACTCTACCGATCGAGCCCTCGGTGGCCTAGGCAGTAACGGCAGCTATTTCGGTTCTCCAAGCAGTGGTGCACTGGCCGGCTGGCTTGCACTATCTCTAACGAACGAAACGGGTACTGTACTTACAAATCTAAACATCAGCTTCACAGGCGAGCAGTGGCGTAATGGCGGCAACAGCAGTGCCCAATCGATGCTGTTGCAATACGGGTTTGGAACAAGCTTCACGGCGGTGGGCAGCTGGACTAGCCCCAAGGGCAATTTTGATTGGTCTTCTCCCGTAGCAACCAGCAGCGCCGCCGCCATCGATGGCAACAAGGCCGGTCGGGTAGCCAACCTAGGCGGCAGCATCTCCAACCTCAACTGGGGTGCGGGCAGCACACTCTGGTTGCGCTGGCTTGAAACCAACGATGTAGGCAACGACCACGGGCTGGCGATCGATGATGTTTCAATCAGCCTTGCAGCTTTACTGCCAACGTTGACGCTTACGGGAGTTGATAGCAGTGCCTCCGAGCCCGGCAACGACACCGCCAGCTTGCGCATCAACCGTAGCGGCTCCACCGCCAACCCACTCACGGTGGCCCTCAACCTCAGCGGCAGCGCTAATTACAACGTCGACTACAGCCTTACTCCGGTCACCAGCGGTGCCAGCCTCAGCGGTCTCACCCTGCTGATCCCGGCTGGAGCGGCGGCGGTCGATTTAACTCTCACCCCACTCGATGACAGCCTGATCGAGGGACCTGAACAGGCGCTGATCAGTTTGGTCAGCTCCACCGCCTACAGCAGCGGTAGTCCCAGCAGTACCCCCATCACAATCAGCGACGACGATTCCATCACCCCAATCCATGCCATCCAGGGGCGAGGCAGCACCAGCCCCCTGCTGAACCAGCGACACACGGTGGAGGGGGTGGTGGTGGCCAACTTCCCGGGAAATTCAGGCTTGAATGGCTTCTACCTGCAGGAGGAGGACAGCGACGCCGACAGCGATCCCTCCAGCTCCGAGGGAATCTTTGTGTACGACCCGAGCGGCCTGTTCAACGGCGCCGTAGGCACGCGCCTACGCCTAAGCGGTCTGGTAGCAGAGCTGGCCACCAGTGGCTTGGGGATCACCGGCAGCACCCTCAGAAGCAGCCTGACCCAACTGACCGCCATCGCTGACCTCAGCGACCGCGGCCCCAGCCCCCTGCCCATGGCCGCCAATATCAGCCTGCCCCTGCTGGATGCCACTGACTTAGAGCGCTTCGAGGGGATGCGAGTCAGGCTGGCTGCCGCCAATGGCGACTTGGTGGTGACCGACACCTTCGGCTTGGGACGTTATGGCGAAGTGGGCCTATCAGCGGGAGGGCGATTAACCACCTTCAGCCAGAATAATGCGCCAAGCGTTGATGGTTACAGCGCCCATCTTGCCAATCTGCTAGATAACTACATCACACTTGACGATGGTAGTAATAGCCAGAACCCCGTTGCTGTGATCCACGCCCGCGGCGGCAATCCGCTCAGCGCCGACAACACCCTGCGGGGCGGTGACAGCATTGCCGCCATTGAAGGAGTTTTAGATCAACGCTTCGACGGCTATCGGCTGCAAAGCAGTAGTGGCGCCAACTTCACGGCCAGCAATCCGCGCAGCGCCTTTGCGGCTGCTCCTAGCGGCAACCTGCGGGTGGCGAGCTTTAATCTGCTCAATTTCTTTAATGGCAACGGCAGTGGTGGCGGCTTTCCTACCAGCCGCGGTGCAGAATCCCTGCTGGAGTTCCAGCGCCAGCTTCCCAAAACCACAGCGGCGATCCAGGGCCTCGGGGCCGACATTGTTGGCTACTTAGAGATGGAAAATGATGGCTACGGCGTTGGTAGCGCCGTGGGCCAGCTGGTAGATGCCCTCAATGGCCAGGCCGGCGCCAGCCTCTGGAGCTTTGTGCAGCCAGGCGCTAGCAGCCTGAATACGAATGGAGCTTTTGGCGGCGATGAGATCACGGTGGGCTATTTATACCGCAACGACAGGGTGCGACTGGCGCCGGGCAGCAGCGTCGCCAGCCTGCAAAGCGGCAGTTTCAGCCAGGGATCGACGCGGGTGCAACGACCGGTGCTGGCGGCGAGTTTCGAGCGCTTGGCGTCAGGGGACCCCACAGCCGAATTCCTGACTACCGCGATTGCCCACCTCAAGTCCAAAGGGAGTAGTGCCGGTGGGGTCGGCGATGCGGATGCCGGCGACGGCCAGGGCTTGTCCAACGGTAGCCGTAGCCGGGGCGCCGCTGAAATGGCCAATTGGTTGGCAACCAATCCCACTGGCAATGGCGATACGGACATCTTGATCCTCGGCGATCTCAATGCCTACCTGCAGGAAGATCCGATCACCATCCTGGCCAGCCGCGGGTATAATTCGCTGTACAGTCCCAGCTCCTACTCCTTCCAGTTCGACGGTCAGTGGGGCTCTTTAGACCATGCTCTTGCTAGTAATTCGCTTGCAAGTCAAGTCAGTGGTAGCCATAAATGGCATATCAATACCGATGAACCAGTAGTGCTTGACTACAACACTAACTTCAAGTCATCAAGCCAAATCAGCAGCTTTTACGCCAGCGACCCCTATCGCTCCTCAGACCATGATCCACTTCTGGTTGATCTCACCTTATTGAGCAGCAACAGGGCGCCCACGGCCGTGAACCTGGTGAACAGTACCATCCTGTTAGCGGAAAACACTCCTACCACCAACCCGATTCCCGTGGCCGATGTGGTGATCAACGATGACGCCTATGGCAGCAATCAACTCAGCCTTAGCGGGGCCGATGCGGCGGCTTTTGAACTAATAGGCCAATCCCTTTACCTGCGGCCTGGGGTGAACCTAGATCGCGAAAGCCGCGCCAATTTTTCTGTGTCAGTGATTGCCACTGATGTCAGCGTGTCCGGATCAACTCCCCTAACAACAACATTGCTATTGAGCCTGGCTGATGTCAACGAATACAGCGTCAGCAGGCCAGAAGACATCGATCCGCACGCTAATCAGGTCGCCGAAAACATGTCGATTGGCACGCTGGTAGGCCTGAGGGCCAGCGCAAGTGATGGGGACGCCAGCACCAATCAAATTCACTACGCCCTGGTGGCGGATGCCAGCGGCAGCAGCCCCTATGCAGCTGGCCTGTTCAGCATCGATGCCATGACTGGAGTCGTGGAGGTGGCCGATGCGATCAACTACGAAACGGCGGCAACTCAGAGTGTCTATGTGTTGGCCAGCTCTGCTGACGGCTCGCAAGCAATCACTCAATTCAGCATCAGGATTGTGGATGTTAATGAAGCACCGACAGC